>JAPLLF010000325.1 GCA_026387715.1 Pseudomonadota bacterium | reverse complement strand
AGCCCGACGTCGACGTCGCCCCGACCTGCAACCCGACCGGGATCGGCTTGTCGCTGCTCTGCTTGCAGCCCGTGACCATCGCGACGCCGAGCGCGAGGTTTCCGAGATACTCGAGGTACGTACGGGCGAACGTCACCCGCGAAGTCTACGTTGCCCGCGGACTACTTGGCGATGAACTGATCGAGCTTGCTGCGCTCGATCGCGAACGTCCGCCCCTCGACGAGATCGCCGACGAGCAGGCGCACCGCGGGGACGACGAGCGGCCCGCGCTTCTGGGGCACCGCGAACCGCCGCGCGAGCTGGGCGGCGCCGTCGCCACCGACCGCGAAGCCGCCGATCGTCGACGCCTCGCCGCGGAACGAGATCGCCGCCGCCGCGATCGCCGACTTCTGCGCCGCCGTGACCACGCCGTAGGCGACGAGCATGGGGGTCGACAGCGACGGCAGGCCGAGCACCTTGGCGAAGCCCGCCGGGAGCTCGACGCCGGTCGGCACCACCGCCGCGTCCGCCTTGCCCAGGCCGAGCGCCGCGAGCGTCGAGGTCGTGTCGGGCGCCGCCTCGACCTTCGCGAAGAAGTCGCGTCGCACCTCCCCACCCAAAAGCACGTTGAGGACGAAATCGTTCTCGCGCCCACCGATCGCCGGCACGAGGATCCGCTTGCCCTCGAGCTGCGCGATCCCGCCGACCCCCTTGGCGACGAGCTGCCAGCCCTGCGAGGCCTCGCCGTTGCGCGTCGCGGTCGCGATCACCGTGTAGGTGCCGCCCGCGATCGCGAGGTACGCCGCGTCGACGACGGCGATGGTGACCTCGCCCTTCTTGATCGCCGCGGCGAAGTCCCCCGAGCGCGCGTAGGCGCGCCCGATGCCCGTGCCACCGAGCCCCTTGGCGAGGTGCGCGGCCAGCTTGTTCGCGAGCTCGACCCGCGCGCCCGTCGAAGCGAACGGCGCCGACGGCGCGAACACGCCGACCGCGGTGTCGGCCTGAGCCGGGTGCGCGAGCGCGAGCGCGAGCGTGGCGATGATGGCGAGGATCCTCACGGTGCGCCCTCCCCGTAGATCCGCTCTTTCGACTCGATCCAGTCGGACAGCGACGGATATCGCAGGTGCATGTTGAGCTTCTTCGCGCGCCGCCAGGCCTCGAGCGCCTTCTGCGGGTTGCCCTTGCGGTCGTACGCGATGCCGAGGTTGACCAGCGCCTCGGGGATCTTGGACGAGACGCGCTCGAGCTGCTCGATGGCCGCGTCGAGCTTGCCGTCGGCGAGATCGAGCACCGCGAGGTTGTGGGCGACCTCGTCGGCGCCGACCCGGGTGTTCGCCGCGCGCGCCGTGGCGAGGAACTTCCGGACCGCGCCGAGCTGCGACGGCCCCCCGCGGTAGGCGTCCTGCGCGGCGTTGAGCGCGACCACGCGGATCGAGGTGTTGAGCAGCACCGCGGCAGCGCCGGTGGATCGGCCGCCGAGCGACGTCAGCCGCTCGAGCGCCTTGGCCGCGCGCGCCGCGTTGAGGCCCT
>JAPLLF010000227.1 GCA_026387715.1 Pseudomonadota bacterium | reverse complement strand
CTGTGCGCGTTCGTTGACGGCTTCTCGCTCCATGCAAACACCACGGTCGACGTCGGCGACCGCGGCGCGCTCGAACGGCTCGCCCGGTATGTCCTGCGCCCCGCGATCTCCGCCGACCGGGTGACGTTACGCCCCGATGGTCGGGTCGAGTACAGGTTTCGCCGGCACGATCCGACCGGCCGTACCTCGTGGGTGACCGACGGTCCCACGTTCTGTCGCCGGCTCGCCACGCTGATCCCACCCCGCCGCAGCCACACCGTGCGTTATCACGGCGTGTTCTCGTCGGCACACCGGCTGCGCGACCGCATCGTCCCGGTCCTCCCCGACGACGACCCTCCCATCAGCCCACCAACCGCCTCGATGTTGGCGCGACGGCTCGACTGGGCCGCCTTGCTCGAGCGCGTGTTCGGCCCCGAGGTGACGTCGTGCCCGCGTTGTGGCGATGCCCTGCGCGTGCTCGCCTTCATTACCGCCCCAGACGTGGTCACGCAGATCCTCGATCACCTCGGACTTCCCGTCGTCGTTCCACCGATCGCCGCTGCGCGCGCGCCACCCGCCGACCACGAGCTCGGCTTCGAAGATCTCTGATCCACACCGGCTCCACGCGTGCCACCGGATCACCGCGCTCGTTGTTCGCCAACGCGCGCTGGTTCGTACGCACCGCTACATCGGTTGCATCAACGACCGCGAGCGGGCGGCAAGCCTTCATGCAGTTCAAGACCCGGTCGCCACCGCCCGCACGCCGAAACCACCCATCGATCCTCTTATCCGTCCATTCGTACGGCCGACGACATGGTCGGCACGCTGCTCGATATCGTGGCCTGAGCGGACTGGCCGGAGCGCCACGGGGGAGGACTCAACCCGGCGGTTGGTCGGGTCGGAGGTGCAGAACGTCGCGCGCGTGGTGCCGACCCGTAGGCCTCACAACGCATCCCGACGCGCGGCGTGGACCGCGGCGATCGCGCGCTCAACCAGCTTGGCGGCGGTGAACGGCTTCCACAGCACTTCGACGGCGCTCCCGAGGTCGGTCGTGCCTTCGTCCATGTAGCCCGTGATCACGAGCCCTGCGGCCTCGGGATGCGTGCGGAGCGCGTGCTCGAGCACCGCGCCACCTCCCTGGCCCGGCATGATCAGGTCCGTGATCACCAGGTCCAGCCCCGGTGCGGCCGCGTCGAGCTTCTCGAATGCCCCCTCCGCCGAGGCCACATCGACCACGCTGAACCCGGCCTCGGTCAGCGCGAGCGCGCAGGCCTTGCGCAGCGATGACTCGTCCTCCACCAGCAGGCAGGATGCCCCCACCATCCGCTCTTTGACCGGGATCACCTTGCTCGTGGAAGGCCGTCGAGCCGCGCCGTCCGCCAGGGGAAGCGTGATGGTGAAGGTCGAGCCCTGCCCCGGGGCAGTGCGCACCGCGATCGCACCGCCGGCGCGCTCGAGCAGCATGCGACAGGTTGCCAGGCCGAGTCCGGTCCCGCCGGGCTTGGTCGAGAACGTCAGCTCGAAGATGCGCGCGGCGGTGCGAGCGTCCATGCCGGTCCCGGTATCCGAGATCTCCAGCATCGCGACCTCGTGAGCGTCCGCCGTCCCGGCACCCTCGTCGACGAGGTTGACGCGCACCCCGATCCGACCGCCGTTCGGCATCGCGTCCCGCGCGTTGGCCACCAGGTTGAGCAGGATCCGCTCGAGTGACGTCGCGTCGATCTGGACGAACACGGGCTGCGCGTCGAGCACGAGCTCGTAGACGACCTTAAACCCGGCGAGGCGCTCGCACATGGCGCGGGTCTCGGTCAGCAGTTGCGTGAGATCCGCGCTGGCCGTCCGATCGGCCGCGGGCCGTCGCGACAGCTCGAGCAGCTGGCGGGTCAGGTACTGTCCGCGCCGCGACGCCTCCATGACCTCGCCGAGCGAGTCGCCGCGCGCTGCCTCGTCGGGCTCATCGCGCGCGAGGTCCGCGAACGCCGAGATCGCGCACAGCAGGTTGTTGAAGTCATGGGCGACCCCGGCGGTCAGCTGGTTCGCGATCTCGAGGTGCATGGTTTCGGCGAGCGCGGCTTCGGCGCGGCGCTCGCGCGTGATGTCGCGATAGAACATCAGCATGTGCCGGATCCGTCCAGACCGTTCCGCGTTCGGCGACAGGATCACATGGAACCAGATCGGCTCGCCGCGGGCGTTGCGACCCTCGATGGTGGCCTCCTCGTGGGTTCGGTCGGCGAGCGCCCGGCTCAGCCGGCGAACCGGCTCGGCGTGCTGCTCGATCGCCATGAGGTTCGGCGTCGTTCCGAGCACGGACTCGCGTGTCATCCCGCTGAGCTGGAAGAACGCCGCGTTGGCGAACACGATCGTGCGGGCGTCCGTGCTGGCGTCGATCAGGAGGATGCCGATCGATGCCGTCTCGATGGTCGCCCCGAGCAGGTGCAGCCGATTCGCCGCGGCCTGCCGCTCCAGCGCCACGGCGATGGTCGCGAACAACGCTCGCTCGTCGATCGGCTTGGGCATGTAGCCGTAGGGCGACGTCTGGACGGCACGTCGCACCGTCTCCTCATCGGCGTAGGCCGTCAGGAAGATCACCGCCGGGCTGCCGAGTTTACCGATCGCCTGGGCGGTCTCGATGCCATCGGCGGGCCCGCGAATCGAGATGTCCATCAGCACGAGCTCGGGCTGGGTCTGGGTGAAGATCTCGATCGCATCCAGCATGTTGTCGGCCACGCCGACGACCTCGAACCCGAGGCGGCCCAGCCGGCGCTCGAGATCGAGCGCGATCAGCGCCTCGTCCTCGACGATCATCACGCGCTTGCGGTTGTTCGGGGCATCCATCGGGATGCCCGCTGCCGAGCGTTCGGCGTCGATGGCGTTCGCAGGCGCCGCTGGCGTGGGGGACCTCATTGTGTTTGATTAAATCTTTTCATCCGGTTCGCACGATGGTCGTTGTATTAATTTGTCTGAGTACTCCGGCTCCCCACGGGGTAGTCTGCCAGTCTTTTAGTGAGTTCGGCCAAGCGCGACGTTCCGAAAGTGGTCACCTGCGGCGCGCGCGTGCCGGAGCGCGCCGTCACGGCGACCGTCGTGGCAGCAGGTTGGTGGGCAGATCGATCCGGACGATCGTTCCATCGTCGAATGATCTCGATATCTTACCACGTAGCTGCCGCACCAGCGCCGCGATCAGGGTGGACCCCATCGACGCCGCGCGCCCAGGCCCGGGATCAGCGCCGCCAGCGGCTGGCCGAGCGCCAGGTGGGCGGTCTGCCCGAACAGGGCCGCCGCCGCATCGTTCCAGTAGGCGATGCGCCCGTCGTCCGCGGCGCCGAGCACGGCGTCGGGGATGGCCCCGAGCAGCGCGGCGAAGCGGGTGCGGGTGAGGCCCTGCACGGCGTCGGCCGCGCGCTGCCGATCGAGGGTCGCCACGTGCTCGGCGCGCAGCCGCCGGTACGCGGTCGCCGCCAGCTGCGCGACGAGCGTGAGCACCTCGCGGTCGGCGGCGTCGAACGCGTTCGGCGTCGAGCTCGCGAACTCGAACGCGCCGAACACCTCGCCATCCCTGGCCACCGGCAGCCACAAGCGCGACCGGCTCTCGCCCCCTCCCGGGCTGTCCTTGGACGGGCGATCCGGTGCCTGCAGGCGGGTGTCCGGGACCCACAGGGCTTGACCTGTCCGGACGACCCAGCCCGGGTGCCCGTCCAGGGCGGTGGCCTCGGCGGTCTGGCGCTCCTGATCGGTGAACCCGCGCGCGGACAGCAGGCGGAGCGGGCGGGAGGGCTGGGCGAAGTCGATGAGATAGAGCCCATCACGCTCGGCGCCCGAGTGTTTCCGGAGCACCTCCTCGCTGGCGCGCGCCAGTTCTTCGAGGCTGGCCGCATCGGCGAGCGTCTCGGCTACCTCGGTCAGCCAGCGCAGCGCCGCGAGCGACCTCGTGGTCGAGGGCTCGTCGTCGAGGGCTGTTAGCACGTTCATGACAGGGCCACCTGGAAGCGTGGACAGCGAGCGCGGGGGAGGACGAGATCATCAGCCGATTGCGAGGGTGCCAGGGGGCTACGTCGGGCGGTGCGGGAGATGGCGCGGCGGCGGGTGCGCGAGCAGCCATCGTTCGATCAGGACGAGATCACAAGGGCCAGCGTGCGCACCCCGGACCGGCGCTGCGTTCGTGGCCCACCGTGAGCGCTGATCTCAGCCCAGGTGGCGGTGGAGGTACGCCGGCGTCCGCGACCACGCGGACGCCGCGCTCGCCGCGTCGTATACCCGCGCGTCGCCCTCGCGCATGAAGGCGTGGCCGGCGTCATACACGTGCAGCTCCATCGCGCCGCCGTGCGCGTTCACGCCGTCGCGGAAGGCCGCGGCCTTGTCGGCCACGGCCCACGTGTCGTTCGCGGCGAAGTGAGCCTGGATCGGGCACTTGACCCGCGCCGGGTCGAAGTAGGCCGGGCCCGGCAGACCGTAGAACGGGACCGCGCAGACGAGCCCCTCGACCGCGCTGGCGGCGGCGAACGTGATCGCGCCGCCCATGCAGAAGCCGACGATGCCCACCTTGCCGTTGCAGCGCGGATGGGCCGCGAGGGCGGCCACCGCGGCCCGCAGGTCGTCCATCGCGGCCTCGGTGGACAGCGCGTTCATGTAGCTCGCGGCGGTCTCGTCGTCGGTGGCGACCTTGCCGTGATAGAGGTCCGGCGCGACCACGAGGAACCCCTCGGCGGCGAACCGGGTGCACATCGCGCGGATGCCGTCCGTGACCCCGTGCCATTCATGGATCACGAGCAGGCCCGGGACCTTGCCGTCTCCCGCAGGCGCCGCGAGGGTAGTCGTCACGCCCGGCTTGATCTGGATGGTCGCTGTCATGGCGAAGGCAGCTTACATGCGAATGGTGCGGTGGCCCATCCCCGGCGTGACACGACGCAACGGGACCCTGCAGTTCGAGATTCCAGGCTGGTTCGAAGGTGCGAAACGCGGCCGCGGCTCGTTGTGCTCGGTGCGTGCGCACGGGATACTGACCAAGGATGACGGGCTGGACCGCGCCGGCGAAACCGCCCGACGAGTTCGACCGGCTGGCGCGGCTCGCCCGGCTGGGTGTGCGCGAGGGCCAGGTCCACCGCCCGCTCGAGCACATCGCGGCGCTCGCCGCCGAGCTGGTCGGCGCGCCGACCGGGCTGCTCGTGCTGGTCGAGGGCGAGCGTCAGATCTTCATCGCCCGTCACAACACGCCCGGGACCGGCAGCGGGCGCGACGAGGCGTTCTGTGCGCACGCGATCTCGAGCGAGCGACCGCTCGTGGTCAGCGACGCGCGCGCCGATCAGCGGTTCGCGGGAAACCCGGCGACGCTCGCCCTCGGCATCGCCTACCTCGGGGTCCCGCTGTTCGGCGGGCCAGGCCAGAGCGCGGTGGGTACCCTGTGCACGCTCGACGACCGGCCTCACACCTGGACCGATGCCGACGTCGAGCAGCTGCAGCGGCTGAGCGCGCTCGCCGAGAACCACCTCGAGAACATCGCCGCGCACCGGGTCATCGCCTCGTCTCCGCTGGCGCTGGTCACGGTCGACGCGACGGGACGGTGCGTGCATGCCAGCCCCGCGCTCGACCGGCTGACGGGCCGGCCCGCAGGTGCGCTCGTGAACACCCCGCTGGCTGCGTGTGTGATCCCCCAGGACCGTGCGCTGCTCGCCGCGATGCTCGCGCACACCCTGGCGTTCGCCGACAGCCCGACCCGGCGCGAGTTGCGGTTCGTCCGGCTGAGCGGCGAGGTGGTGATCGGCGGCATCAGCATGGCCCCGGTTGCCGGCGTCCCCGACCAGGTGATCTGCGTGATCCGCGACGTCTCGCTCGAGCGCCGGCGCGACGCCCAGGCCGAGATCGCCCGCGCCGTCCGCGCCGAGCTCGGCGAGCCGCTCGCGCGGTCGCGAGGGCTGGCGCGCGCGCTCCGGCCCCCCGGCGCCGGTGAGGACGTCGGCCGCATCGCGAGCGCGCTCGAAGCCGAGTTCGATCAGCTCGATGGCCTGCTCGACGTCCGGCTGGGCGACGTCGCGGCGCGGCTGAAGGCCGAGCAGTCGCTGCAAGTCCGCGAGGCCCAGCTGCGCGCCGTCGTCGAGCACGTGCTCGATATCCTGCTCGTGATCGATGACCAGCACCGGATCGTCGACGCCAACGGACGCGCGGTCAGCGAGCTCGGGTGGTCTTATGCGGAGCTGGTCGGCACCCCGTTGCGCGCGATCCAGCCCGCGTTCACCGAGGCCGATGGCGGGCGATGGTTCGCCGAATGCGCCCACCGCGCGGCGGCGTCGACCGTCGAGCTGCTCGACGAGCCGGCCGTGCTCGTCGGCCGTGATGGGCGCGAGCGGCGGGTCGAGCTTCGGTTCCTGGCCGTGGACTGGAATGGCCCCGGTCGGCTCGTGATGCTGGCGCGGGATGTCACCGCCACGCACGAACGCGAGACCCGCCTGATCCGCGAGCGAGAGGACCTCGTCGAGAACGTCGCGCAGCGCACCCGTGATGTCGTCGAGCTGCAGCGCATGGAGGCCGCGCTCAAGGAGTCCCTCGGCGAGAAGGAGACCCTGCTCAAGGAGATCCACCACCGCGTCAAGAACAACCTGCAGATCGTGGCGAGCCTGCTGTCGCTGCAGCGCACCAGCGTGCCGACGCCGGAGGCCCGCGCCGCACTCGAGGACAGCGCGCAGCGCGTGCACAGCCTGGCGCTCGTTCATCAGCATCTCTACGGCTCGGTGTCGCTCGGCCTGATCGATCTCCGATCGTACGTGCAGACGCTCGCGGAGACCGTCCGGGGTGCGCTCGCGCCGGGCGCCCGCCTCAGCGTCGACGCGGATGCGATCGAGGTGTCGGCCGAGCCCGCAGGCCCCATCGGATTGATCCTCAACGAGCTGCTGACCAACGCGTTCAAGTACGGCGGTCGCCAGGACGCCGGCGAGCCGGCGCAGGTCGAGGTCGAGCTGCGCCGCGGTGACGGCACGCTCACGGTGCGCGTGCGCGACCACGGTCCTGGCGTCCCCGCCGGGTTCTCGCTCGTCTCGGTGTCCTCGCTCGGCCTCCAGCTCGTGCGCGCGCTCACCCGCCAGCTCAAGGGGCGGCTCGTCCATCGCAACGAGGACGGGGCGGTGTTCGAGCTGACGTTCCCGCTATAGATAAGCGCCAGCGCGTTCGTACGAGCGCGCCGCCGGCGCACCGCCGTCACTGGACCTGGATGGTGATCGCGTACGGACCCTTGGCGGTGGCCACCCAGCTATCGACGACCACGAACAGGGTCATCGACGAGGAGGTGGTGTAGGTGGCCGTCTCCGCGTCACCGGAGAACCCCACATCCATGCCGGCCAGGCAGGTCGGCGTCAGCGCGCACGGCTGGATGATCTCGACCGCGGCGTCCCACCCGGTCGGCGTCACCGTCGCGGTCACCATCTTGCCGGCTGGCAGGGTGAGCGCGAACACCGCATCCGGTCCATCGTTGTCAAAGCCGGTGCACCCCGCGCCGGGTTGCACGTCATTGGCGTAGGCGCTGGTGTCGCCCATCAGGGTGACCCCACCGGCCGCCATCGCGGACGCGGTGACGTCAGGGGCCTGGGCGCAGGTGTCGTACGGCCCCGCGGGCAGCCCGGCGTCGACGGGGGAGGGGGCGTCGATTGCGCTGGGGGCGTCGATCGCTCTGGGGGCGTCGGCCGTCCCGGCATCGACGAGGCCGCCCGCATCCGCAGACCGCGCGTCGGCGCGGTCACCGCCCCCGGGGGCGTCGGCGCCCTCGCCAGCGCCAGCCTGCGCGCAACCGAGGTTGCCCAGGACCACGAGCAGCAGGGAACGATGGCGCATCGCGAAGACTATATCGCCGCCGGGATTTCCCGTACAGCGCCGTGGGCAGGTCGGCGTGCACCTCGCCGGCGCGCCGCTTCACTCGCCCGCGGCGCGGTGCAGCGCCGCGAGCAGCCGGTCCAGGGTGACAGGCTTGCGGAGCACCTCGGACGCCCCGAGCGCGACCAGGTCGCCGTCGCTCGCGTCGCCGTCGCCGGTGAGGAACACCCGCGGGGTCCGGTCGCCGTCACCGCGCAGCGCCCGCAGCAGGCCCGGCCCGTCGAGCTGCGGCATGCGCCCGTCCGAGAGGATGACGTCGGCCCGCTCTTCGCGCAGGCGCTCCAGCGCCTCGACCCCGTCGGCCGCCGCGGTGACGCGGTTCCCAGCACGGCGCAGCAGGCGTGCCAAGGCGTTGATCAGCAGCGGCTCGTCGTCAACCAGCAGCACCCGGAGCGGGCGCGGTGCGCCCGCTTCAGCGGCGACTTAACTGAGATCCACCGCGCGGCGGGATACTGACCCGGAGACCGGATCGCGAGCCGGCGGCGGCGGCGGGATATTGATCCACCCTGGCCTCGGCGAGGCACGCTCCCGCGATGGGGCG
>JAPLLF010000468.1 GCA_026387715.1 Pseudomonadota bacterium | reverse complement strand
CGCTGGAGATCGTGGCGGTGGAACGGACCCTGATCGTCGTGCACGCGGGCGTGGAGGACGCCCGCCGTCGCGAGCCGCTCGACGACGACGATCGGCGCCGCGGTGTCGACCGCGACCATCGACGACCCGAGCTGGACCTTGTCGGGGAAGTCGACCTCCCCCTGCCCCTGCACCAGATCGAGCCGGCCGTCGCCATCGAGATCCGCGACCGCGATCCCGAGGGTCCCGGGCGTGTCGTCGGGCGTCGACGCGCCGGCGGCGAGCGTGAAGTGCCCGAGGCCATCGTTCTGCAGGAGGCGATCGGGATGATCGAGCGAGCCGATCAGGAGATCCGGATCGCCGTCGGAGTCGACGTCGAGCCAGACGGCCACGTTGTCATCCGCGGCGGGGTTGGCGGTGCCGGTGAGCCGCGTCTGCGTCTCGTCGGTGAAGTGGCCGCCGCCATCGTTGACGAGCAGGTGCTCGCGACCCTGCGGGCCGTCGTTGATGGTGACGAGGTCGAGATCACCGTCGCCATCGACGTCCATCGGCTCGAGCGCGTAGTTGTTGGTGAACGCCGGCAGCGCGGTCGGGTCGTCGGTGAAGTGGCCGTGGCCATCGTTGCGAAACAGGAAGCTCCGCGGCGAGCCCTTCGCGGCCACGAGGATGTCGAGATCCCAGTCACCATCGACGTCGGCGAGCGTGAGCTCCCACGACCACCGCACCAGGAGGTCGGGCATGGTCGTGGTGGTCGCGTCGGTGAAGTTGCCGGCGCCGTCGTTGAGATAGAGCCGCGTCCGCCCACCCGGCGAAGCCTGTGGGGAGCCCGCGCCCCACTCGGCGATCACCAGGTCGAGATCGCCGTCGCCATCGACGTCCCCGAACTCGAAGTCACCGGCGCTCGTGGGCTGCTGCGGCAGCTGCGCGGTGGCGTCGGTCCAGCCGGCGCCGGTCCGCGTGAACAGCACGAGCTGGGTCTGCCAGGCGCCACCGGTCAGGATGTCGAGGTCCCCGTCGCCATCGACGTCGGCCACCTTCACGGCGCGCGCGAGCCCCGTGAACCCCTGCACCGCCTGCGCCGAGATCTCGGTGCACGTGGGTCCGGAGACCTGCCAGGTGCCGAGGTTCCGGAACACCCGCGTCGGCTCGGGCGCGCCGCCGGTGCCGTAATCGCCACCGTTCGGGATCAGGATGTCGACGTGGCCATCCCCGTCGAGATCGGCGACCTCGATCTTGTTGGACCACTCCGCGGTGGTCCCCAGGCACGCGGCGGTGGCGTCTTGCCAGCGCTGCGCCGACGCGAGCCCGACGGACACCAGGATCCCGGCGATCGATCCGACGACCAGCACCTGCGCGCGCATGCGGGGCACGACATCACGAACCTCCCCGACCGGCCATCGCCACGGGCTGACATCGCTTGCTGCGGGCTGCGTCGCCCGCGCATCGCTCGGAGAGGTGGAATGAGGGGCGGACGCGCGCACCGCGGGCGGGGTTCGATGCACCGTAGCGCCCATGAAGCGTCGGACGTTCATCTCGTTGCTCGGGGCGGCCGGCGCGGCCGTGGTCCTCCGGAGGTCGCGCGCCGCGCACGCCGACACGTTCGGCGCCTTTCCTGCGGGCAACACGAGCGTCCAGCTGCCCGCGGGCGTGCGCGCGAAGCAGGTCCTCGAGGTGTTCCTCTACGGCGGCCTCTCGCCGTGGGAGACGCTGTACTTCGTCCGGAACTACGGCAAGCCGGACGACCCCGATCCGGCGCTCGCGAACACGCAGTACTACGCGCTGCCCAGTGGCACCGCGACGGCCCTGACGAGCTGCGGGGTGGCCGACGCCGCGCGGGTGTTCGGCACCGACGCGCTGGGGGCCACCGTCGAGCTCGGCCCGTTCGCGTCGCGCCTGTGGGATCGCCAGGACGTCGTCGCGCGGATGCGCCTCGTGGTGCAACGTCACGATCTGGAGCCACACGAAGCGGCCGTCCCGATGGCGCTCACCGGGCGTCCCGTCGGTCAACCGACCGCCGCGGGGCTCGGCACGCACATCCAGCGCGCCCGCATCGACGCACAGGCCACCCCGGGCCGCGCCTCGCCTCACAGCTACGTGTTCTCGACCAACGACATCTCGAGCGACAACATCGCGGCCGCGGCCGCGGCGGGGGCGCACCCCGGCGCCGCGCGACCGCTGCTCATCAAGACCGACAACGCCGCGGACTTCACGCGGCTCCTGCGCCGGGACGCGGTCGGCACCGATCGCGGTCGGCACGACGCGCTCGTCGACGCCTACCTCGGCCAGCACGAGGCCCGGCTCACGTGGCCCGCGCGAGGGCGCGTGCGGAGCCCACGCACCGACGATCTCGCGGCGTCGATCGGCTCGATCAAGCAAGCCGACGCCATCGCGGCCGTGCTCCCGGATGGGCTGTTCGCCCGGCGCGGCGGCACGGCGTGCGGGCTGACGCGGCCCACGAACCTGCCGCTCATGGGCCTCGGCGCGGCCCGGGCGCTGCTCACCCATCCGACCGAACCGGCGTCGTACGTGTGCGTCAGCGACACCGGCCTCGAGTCGGCCTCCGGCGGCGGCGGCTACGACACGCACACCGACAACGCCCGCGACACCGCGCGGAACTTCGATAACGTCCTGCAGTCGCTCCTCGCGATCATCAACGCGCCCGGCGAGGCCGACCCGACGAAGCTGTCCCTCGACGACACGTTGATCATCCTCAACACCGAGTTCGGGCGCACCCCGTCGCCCCAGGACGGCGGCAACGGTCGTAACCACCATCCCTACGGCTACGTCACGGCCTTCATCGGCGGCCCGATCACCACGGGGTACAAGGGCATCAGCGGCGCAATCGGCCCCGACGGTCGAGCGGTCGATGGCTATGCGACGCCATCGGAGAATCGGATCGCCGCGCTGCTCGCGCTCGGCATCTGGCCGTTCGCGCACGAGGGCTTCGCGGTGTCGGACGTCGCCGACGCGACCGGTGAGGTCGACGCGGCCACGCGCGCGATGACCAAGTTCCTCGGGAGGACGGCGTGATCCGCCCCGTCTCGCTCCTGGCCCTCCTGGCGCTCGTCTCCCTCGTCGCGCTCGACGGTTGCTCGTGCAACGGCGGGGCGGCGAACAGCGACGCGGGCGTCGACGGGCCGTCGTTCGACGCGTGCGCCGGTGACCCCGCGTCGTTCGTGCGCCAGACGTTCCTCGCGATCGCCGGACGGCGCCCGCTGAGCCAGGCCGAGGTCGACGTGTACGTCGATCTCTACGCGGCAGCCGCCGAGCGCGGCGACGAGCCGCGGGCGACCGTGGCGCGCGCCATCGCCGAGCGCCCCGAGTTCCTCGAGCGCTGGGTCGACGTCGCGATGGACGCCCTCCACGTCCAGCGGGTCGACATCCAGAGCGAAGCATCCTGCTGGGACGGCGCGCTGATCCCGACGGTCGATCCGTCGCTCGCCCGCGCGGTGCGCGACCAGCGCGCGTCCGGCGCGGGCATCAGCGCCCCGTTCACGATGCTCGATCTCGCGCGCTCGTCGATCGCGCTCGACGACCTGACGCCGATCTACCGCGCGCAGCTGTTCTCGATGGTGTCGAACCCGATCCCGGCGGCGAACGTGTCGGCGGTCGAGGCCGAGCTCGCGCGCCGCGCCGACTTCGGGGGCACGTTCGACAGCGCCTACCTGCGCCGCGACATCGTGTGCCTCGGCTGTCACAACAGCGAGACGTCGGTGACCTACACGGACGACCCCGCGACGAACCGCCACTGGCCGGTGCCCGGCCTTCCGGAGAAGGCCGTGTACGGCATGTCCACCGGCGTCGCGAACGTGCGCGCGCACGCGATGTTCCGCGTCGACGGTTTCGTCCGCGCGGGCAGCACGCGCCCGTGGAGCTGGGCACCCGCATGCGGCGAGTTCGCGGCGCCGGCCTCGATCCCGACCGACCCCGCGGGCATCCTCGCCAGGCTGGCGTCGATCACCGGCGACAAGCCCACCGTCTACGATCTCGAGGCCGCGCTCGGCCGCGGCTTCGAGGCGCTCCGCGGCCACGCCCCGCCGCTCGTCGACGGCGCCATCGCGGACCCGGACACCGCGCTCGCGTGGCTGGTCACGCTCAAGATGACCGAGGACGTCTGGACCCAGGCGACCGGCACGCGGCTGACGATCGCGAACTACTTTCCGCGCAACCAGGCCGCGAGCGACCTGCTCGCCAGCCTCGCCACGACGTACGCGACGAGCGGCTACTCGCTCAAGGCGTTGCTCGTCGCGATCGTGACCACCGACTACTGGAATCGCCGCCCCGCCGAGGATGGCTGCGGGTCGTCGCCCTACACCTATCCGAACGTCTTCGATCCGTGGGTCACGGCCGACGCCGACGCCGAGCGGCGGCTCAACAGCCCCGGCGACGCGGTCACGGCCGTCGACGCCCGGACGCTGATGTCCGCGGCCGCGGCGGCGCTCGAGTGGCCCTCCTCGCCCGACGCGACGCGGTTCCCCGACGTCGCGGACATGTTCTGCATGGGCGCGACCTGCAGCGAGCTCGAGGCCCTGTGCACGACCCAGCAGCAGTGCTGCACGACCCACGCGACCACGTGCGTGCAGCTCCCGTTCGAGCGAGGCATCGGGACGTTCCTGCGTAACAGCGAAGCCGGCTTTCGCGGCCTCGACTTTCAGGCGCGGCTCACGTGGGAGGATCGCCACGGCTCGTGCGCACGTCCGACCTGGGTCACCGCGGACTTCATCGATCGCCTCGCGACGGCGGGCGCCGCGGATGGAACCGCCACCGCCGAGGATCTGATCGCGGCGCTCAAGGACCGCGTGGTCGGCAACCCCGCGATCGCGGCCGACCCGGAGGACCCCGAGCGCAAGGCCTTGATCGACGTGATCGGAGGCCCGCTCGAAGCACCCGCGGCGATGATCAACACCGCGAAGCTCCGCACGGTGTGTGGCGCCCTCCTGTCGTCACCCCAGTTCCTGCTCCAGGGCATGGCCGGGCGTGGCGGTGGGCGGCCGCGCCTCACGCCGTCGAACGTCAGCTACGCGACCATCTGCGGCGAGCTCGCCCAGCACGGCATCGGCGTCGCCGGCACCATCGTGACGTGCGGCGACGACACCCTGACCCTCGCGACCGGGCACGCCGGCCTGCGGCCCCCGCCCCGGGTCCCGACCGCCGCCCACCTGCGCCCGCGGCCCGTGGCCGTGGATCGGCGCGCCCCGACGCGCCGGTAGATCCCCATCCATCGATCCCGGCTCAACACCGGACCGATGCGGCCGAACCTCGGGAAGAGGACCCACCACGTCGATGACGATCGAAGGGATCAGACTCCCGACCGAGCAGGCAGGCGGTCTTGCTGGCACCCACGATGCTGGGCGGGCGTCGGATCACGGGGCACGTCATCTCGATCGCGAAGAACGGACGGGTCCAGCTCTACCTGCCGCACACGGCGGAGCTCGAGCACGCGCTGAGCGCCTCCGAGCTGGTCCCCATCGAGTATCCCCCACGCTCCCTGCGCCGGATCGTGCTTCGCCTCGCCACCCTGGAACAGCGCCGGATCGCCCCGGGCCGGACGGGCCTGTCCTTGAGCGGCCAGCTCGAGGCCGTGACCGAGGTGCACCAGCGCAAGGACTTCCGGGTCGCCCTGGTCTTGCCCGTCCGCGTCCACGCGATCGCGCGTGACGACGACGAGCTGCCCGTCCCACCCGAGCACCGCGAGGCCACGACGCTCGACGTCAGCGCGTGCGGGCTCCGGCTGGCGACCGCGATGACGCTCGTGCCCGGTGATCAGCTCCAGCTCGAGCTCGCCGCCGAGCGCGGCCCGATCACCGTCGGCGCGGTCGTGCGGTGGGCCCACGGCGCCCCTCGCTCCTACGGTGTTCGGTTCACCTCGATCGGTCGCGTCGACCAGCTCGCGCTCGTGCGCCTCGTGCTGTCGGAGGAACGCCGCCTGCTCAGCGTTCGGTGAGTCGCGGCCAGGGCCGATCTCGCGACCGCCGGGGCGACCGCGAAGGCCGCGCGGGAAGTGCTCGGTCGAACGCACGGCGCAGCCGTGGTATGCGGGCGACCATGTCGAGCACGCTCGTCGAATCGTTCGAGCTCCTGGTCGCTGCCGAGCAGCTCGCGCCACGCCTCGAAGCCGCCGCCAAGGCGCTGGCGCAGCTGCCGGAGCTCGCCGAGGAGAAGGCGTGGCTCGCGGCCGCCCGTGCGCGGCTCGCGACCGCCCGCGTCGAGTCCCACGGCGCGCTCCTCGATCGCGCGCTCCGCCTCCCCGAGCTCGACGGCCAGAAGGGCGAGCGCGGGAAGCTCCTCCAGGGCGCGATCGCGGACGAGACCGAACGCCTCCAGGGCGGCATCACGCACGTCGCCAACGCGCGGGCGCCCCTGCTCGACGTCCTGTTCCAGAACCTCAAGCTGCCCATGCTGCGGAAGTTCGGCCGCGCGGAGCTCGAGCGCTTCTGCGTCGAGCTCGAGCGTCGCCTCACGTCGGGCTACGCGGTGCGGATGTTCAAGGGCGAGCCCTACAGCGCGGTCACGCCGACGGTGCGCGCGCTCCGGACCGCGATCGCGACCTGGCGCAGCGTGTTCATCGAGCCGCCGCTCGACGGCGAACCCGCGACCGCGCTCCGCGACGAGCTCGCGGCGGCCGGCCGCGGCATCGAGCGCTCGGTGCGCCAGGCGCGCCTCCTCGCGCAGGCCGCGCTGCTGCCAACCGTCGAGCTGCTCGATGCCGCGGGCGTGGTCATGGCGAAGCTGAAGCGCCGCGGCAAGGACGTCGACGACGACACGCATCCGCTGCTCGAGCACGATCCGCCGGATCCGCTGCTGCCGACGGCCGACGAGCGGGCCGAGCTCGTCGCCGCCGCCGATGCCTAGGAGCATGTAGCGCGTTGGCTTCGCCACGCGCGAAAACATGCTCCGTCGTATGATCGGCTTGCTGGCGCTGCGCCTGTACGGAGAAGACGGGCTCGCGAGCTCGCCCTAGGAGCCTGTATGACATAGGCCTCGGTGTAGAACCCGGGGCCTCGCGCGCTGCGCG
>JAPLLF010000703.1 GCA_026387715.1 Pseudomonadota bacterium | reverse complement strand
AGATCGAGAAGGCGCACCCCAGCGTGTTCGACCTGCTCCTGCAGGTGCTCGGCGAGGCGCGGCTCACCGACGGGCGCGGCCGCACGACCTTCTTCCACAACGCGATCATCGTGCTGACGTCGAACCTCGGCACGCGCGGCGCGCGCGGGACGCTCGGCCTCACGCCCGCCGTCGACGCCGCGGCGCGCGAGGACCGGCGGTATCGCGACGCCGTGATGGGCGCGTTCCGGCCCGAGCTCATCAACCGGCTCGATCAGATCGTCGTGTTCCATCCGCTCGTCCCCGCGGAGATCCAGCAGATCGCCCGGATCGCGGTCGCGCGCCTCGCCGAGCGGCGCGGCCTCACCCAGAGCGGCGTGACGCTCGACATCTCCGAGCGCGCGCTCGATGCGATCGCCGAGCGCGGCTTCTCCCCCGAGCTCGGCGCGCGCGCGCTGCGCCGCTACCTCGACACCGCGGTGCTCGCGCCAGCGGCCCGGCTGCTCGCGCGCGCGGGCGCGGAGGCCCACGGCGGCGCGCTCACCGTGCGGCGGCCCGACGAGGTCGTGGCGAAGCCCGCGGGCGCCAAGCTCGGCGACGCCACGGTCCCCGGCGAGGCCGACCTCGTCACCATCGCGCTGTGGCGACGCGCCGCGCAGACCGGTCGCCGCATGGTGCGCTCCGCGCTCGCGCTCGGCGGCTTGCGCCGCGAGACCGATCGCGAGCTCGCGCACCCGCTCGCTCGGGGCGTGCAGGCCAAGATCGCCGAGCTCGAGGCCACGCTCGCGACCGCCGTCCGCAAGAAGCAGGGGCGCGCGCAGCTGCCGGGCGCCGAGATCGCGCGGCTGCAGACCGATCACGCGCGCCTCGTCGAGCGGTGGGCCGCCTGCGCGACGGGCCAGGCCGAGCTGCGCACGGCCGAGGAGCTCTGCCTCGAGGCGCTCGCGCGCGACGTCGACGCGATCGACCTGATCGACGGCGCGATCGCGCAGCGCGACCAGTTCCGCCGCGATCTGTTCTGGCTCCTCGTCGCGCTGCGACCGTCGTCCCCCGGCGCGACCCTCCTCGTCCACACGCCCGACGCGCGCGCCGCGCTCGTCGCGTGGCTCGCGATGGTGCTCGAGGCCGCCGACGCGCACCGCATGCGCGCCTCGGTCCACATCTGGGGCGAGCAGGCTCCCGGATGGCATCATCCGTGGGGCCCCGGCCACGATCTCGACTGGGTCCGCGGTCGGCTCGCCGCGCAGAGCTCCTCGGCCCTGGTGCGCATCCACGGCGCCGGCGCGGATCAGCTGTTCGGCCTCGAGCAGGGCCTGCACCGGTTCCACGGGCTCGTCGCCGAGCCCTCCCACGTGTGGGTCGATCTCGTCGAGCCCAAGGCCGAGCTCTCCGCCGTCGAGTGGACGCGGCTCCCGGGCGCCCCCACCCCGCGCCCCGCGCGCGGCTCGCCGATGCGCGAGGTCACGATCGCTGGCGGCGCGATCATCGTCGGGGACGACGAGGTCGACGTCCCGTGGAGCGAGGCCCCGACGCGCCTGGCCGAGCTCGCGGTGACCCGCCTGCTCGCCGCGCTCGCGCGGACTGACGGCGGCGCCGAGGGCGGCGACCTCGGCGAGCTCTGGAAGTGGACGAGCCCCAGCGCGGACGCCTCCGACGAGGAGGCGCCGTGAGGATCTCGTTCACCGTCGGCATCTACCACCAGCGGGGCGCGGGCGAGGACACGTGGCACGCGCTCGTCCCCGGCAAGCACGCGGCCTCCATCTCCGGTGGGGGCGAGGTGCGCCTGCGCGAGCGCATGGTCGAGCGGCTCCGCGACGTGCTCGGCAAGACCTCCCCGAACGCGCAGGAGCTGTTCCAGTTCGTGCTCGGCACCGAGCTCGTCCGCGTGCCCGTCGATGCCAAGCTCGACGGCGGTCGTCTCAGCGGCCAGCTGCCGTTGATCGTCGAGCCGCGCTGGACGACCGCGACCACCCAACGCCTCATCGTCTATCACCCCCGCTGGCGCGACGCGTGGTTCATCTGCGACGACCGCGCCGAGATCCCGGCGCTCGTGAACACCTACGCGCGCACGTACTGGAGCGCGCTGCCCGAGGAGTCGCTCGAGGAGCTGCGCAGCAACGGCAAGGATCGCCTGTTCCAGATCGCGTTCATGACCGAGCCGCACACGCTGCTCGACCAGCTCCCGTCGCGCAAGAAGGATCCCCGGCTCGGCGCGGCGCCGCCGCGCGCCGACAAGGTGCTCAAGGAGCTCGGCGTCGACGAGACCGCGCGCGCGGCCGCCGGCTCGCTGCACCTCGGCGTGCCGCGCTCCCCCTACCGGGAGCGACTCGCGTACCTGCTCGCCGGCGCCCGGCCGCGCTCGCTCGCCGTCGTCGGGCCACCGGGCGCGGGCAAGACCGTGCTGATCCACCAATGGATCGCCGATCGCCTCCACGAATCGAGGATCTCCACCTGTTCGGGCGGCTCGGCCAGTCGCGGCAGAGCGAGCGCAGCTTCGCCGACTTCTTCCGCGGCCCGATCCGGCGCGGCGACCTCGCCGTGATCGCGGAGCTCACGCGCGAACAGTTCGCGCGCCTGGAGCGCGACGCCCCGGGCCTGGCCGAGGCGCTCGCGATCGTCGACGTGCCGGCGGCCTCGGCCGTGGAGACCTCGCAGCTCCTGCTCGCCGAGGTCCGCGCCCTCGAGGTGAGGCTCGCCAACACGTCGTTACATCCGTTCGTGCCGCGCACCGCGCTCGAGCTCGGCAGCGCGCTGTTCCCCTGGCGCGCCCGCCCCGGGGTCGCGATCGAGATCGTGCGGCGCGTCGCGGAGGATGCCGCGGCGCGAGGCGAGGCCCGCGAGCTGACGCCGACCGACGTGCTCGAGCACCTCGCGCGCACGACCGGGCTGTCGTCACGCCTGATCACGCTGGAGCTGCCGCTCGATCCCGCCGAGGTCGAGGCGGCGTTCGCCGCGCGTGTGATCGGCCAGCCCGTCGCGACGCGGGCGGCGACCGACGTCATCCTCAAGGTGCGCGCTGGCCTCGCCGATCCGAACCGCCCCGTCAGCGTGATGCTGTTCACCGGCCCGACGGGCACCGGCAAGACCGAGCTCGCGACCGGCATCGCCGAGTACCTCTACGGCGATCAGAGCCGCCTGATCCGCCTCGACATGGGCGAGCTGTCGGGGAGCGACGCGGTGGCGCGCCTGATCGGCGATCGGTGGAACCCCGACGGGCTGCTCACCTCGCGCGTGCGCGCCCAGCCGTTCTGCGTCGTGCTGCTCGACGAGATCGAGAAGGCGCACCCCCAGGCGCTCCACCTCCTCCTGCAGCTGTTCGACGAGGGGCGCCTCACCGACGCCGCCGGCGAGGTCGCGAGCTTCGCGAGCGCGGTGGTGATCATGACGTCGAACCTCGGCAGCCGCAACGCATCGCCGATCGGGTTCGGCGAGACCCGCGATCGGATCCTCGCCGACGTCTCGAAGGCGGTGCGCGAGTTCTTCCCCATCGAGCTGTGGAACCGCATCGATCAGGTCGTGCCGTTCGAGCCGCTCACGCCGGACGTCGCGGCGCGCGTCGTCGACAAGGAGCTCGCCAAGCTGCTCGGGCGCCGCGGCCTGCGCGAGCGCAACACGTTCGTCTACGCGGGGACCGCGGTGCGTCGACGCGCGGTCGCCGACGCGTTCGATCCGCGCTACGGCGCGCGCACCGTGAAGCGCTGGCTCGAGGACAAGATCGGCGGCGCGCTCACCGATCTGCTCGCCGCCGCGCCCGCCGCGCGGCTCCGCATCGTGCGGCTCTCCGAGGACGCGGGCCAGATCAAGGCCACGCTCGAGCCGATGGCCGAGCGCGCCGCCACGCCGGGGCCGTACGTGCTCGAGGGGGCGCTCGAGCTCCCGACCTCCGGCCTCGACGACCAGCTCGCGATCACCCGCGAGGCGCTCCGCCGCATCGCCGCCTCGCCGACGCTCGCCCGCGCCCCGGCCGAGGCGACCGGCGCGCTCGCGTACTTCCTCGACGAGCTCCACCAGCGACTCGCCGCGCTCGGCGAGATGTTCGACGTGCGACCCACGCGCGACGTCCGGCCGCCGATCCGCCCGGTCCGCGGCCGCGACGTGTTCGACGACGACACCAGCGACCCGATGTACAACGAGCGGATCGACGAGCAGTGGCCGCGCGGGCGCGAGATCCGCGTGCGCATGCGCTCCAACGCGACGTCGACGCGCCCGCCGGTCGGCCGCGACACGCTGCTCGCCGGGATCGCCGAGGCGCTGCTGCTCGAGCGCGCGCTGCCGCAGCTCCTCGATCCCACCGCGCACGCGGTCACCGTCGTGCTGTCGCGCGTCGGCACCACCGCGTCTGCCGGCGGCCTCGCGATCATCGCGCGCTCGCTCGCGCACTCGATGTGGCTCGACGAGGCCGCGTGGCTCGCGACGCCGCTCGTCGGCAAGCGTCAGGAGCCGATGGCGATCGACGCGACCACGCTCGGGCGCGCGATGCCGGGCGGCGCGTTCGCCAGCGGCCTGCCCGCGACGATCACCGACGTCGCGATCGCGCTGCGCGGCCTGTTCGTGCGCGAGGCGCTCGCCAACGATCACGGCACGTGGATGGTGCGCGCCGCCGCCGCCTAGCCGGACGTGGTGCGCGTGGAGGTCCGTTCGGGCATCGCGCGCGCGCCGCTGGACGTGCTGCGCGATCACGCCGCCGCGCGCAAGGAGCTCGAGCGCGTCCTCGAGGCCGGCGGACCGCTGCCGCCGAATCCCGACGTGCTGCTGCCGGTGACCCGGACGCTGACCTATCGCCCGCCGCTACGCATCGGCGAGTCGTTCGGCGTCGAGATCGAGGACTTCGCGACCGGCTGGGTCGATCGCGGCACCGCCCGCGACCTCGACGTCGAGATCCGCCGCGCCTGGCACCTCGGCTGGAGCCGACGACCCTCGTCGGATGGTGATCGATGAGCCGCCCGAAGTTCCGCGTCTACATCACGCACCATCACGGCGGCCTCGTGTCGGCGGTGCTGCTCCGCCGGTTTCGCCTGCTGTTCGACCCGCCACCGCCGGCGGCCATGGCCGAGACCGTCGACGACGCGCTCGCGCGCCTCGCCCCCCAGGCCGCGCTGATCGCCGACGACTACGCGCTCGCGCAGCGCTATCTGTGGACCGAGGACCTCGAGCTCCGGCGCGTCGAGGTCGAGATCCACCCGGGCCGCCCCGACCCGCGCGGCTACGTGATCGCCAAGTCGCAGGTGCCGATCCGGCTCGGCTACGCGGCCGCGAAGCTCGACGGCTCCACGCTGTATCGCATCATCATCCCGCGCTTCGACTGGTCGTTCGTGACGGAGTCGCTGCAGACCGTGCCCGACACGGTGCGCGCGCTCGTGTTCGCCGCCTTGATCGGCGACAACGCCGCGTCGCTCTACGACCTGCGCCGCGAGCTCGCCGAGGAGATCGTCGAGTGGAGCCCGATCGAGGCGCCGACGCTCGCGCGCGCGAGCGCCGAGGAGCCGCTGCCGGCGGCGCCGACGCTCGAGGCGGTCGGCGAGGACTGGATCGCGCTCGCGAAGACAGGCCGCCTGCGCGCGGTGGTCGGCGTCGATCCGGTGTTCGACGCGCTCGCGCCGATGCTCGACGCCAAGCAGCTGCCGAGCCTCGTGCTCGTCGGCCCGCGCGGCGGCGGCAAGTCGGCCCTCGTGCGTCGGCTCGCGCGCGGCATGATGGAGCGCGCGCGCGGCAAGGGTGGTCGCCGCCGCCGGCTGTGGTCGACCAGCGCGGATCGCATCGTCGCCGGCATGGTCTACCTCGGCATGTGGCAGCAGCGCTGCCTGCGGATCATCGAGGAGCTCGACGGCAGCGAGGACGTGCTCTACGTCGATCGGCTGTCCGATCTGATGGCGCCGATGTCCGATGGCGCGTCGATCGCCGACCTCCTGGCGCCCGCGATCGTCGCCAAGGAGCTCGCGCTGATCGTGGAGTGCGACGAGGCCGAGCTCGTGCGCGCCCGGCAACGCCACCCCGCCTTCGTCGACGCGCTGCGCGTGATCCGCGTCCCCGAGGCGACGCCCGCGCAGGCGATCGCGCTGTTCGAGCCCTACGGGCAGCGGCTCGCCCCGCACGTCGCGCTGTCGCACGACGCGGCGCGCCGCCTCGTCGAGCTCCTCGCGGCGTTTCGCCGCGACGCCGCGCTCCCCGGCAAGGCGCTCCAGTTCCTCGACTTCCTCGCGACCCGGCCCGCGCGGGCCGCGTACTCCCTCGCGATGCTCGTCGAGGAGTTCGCCACGTGGTCGGGGTTGCCGGTCGAGCTGATCTCGCAGGAGACGGCGCTCGACACCGCCGCGATCGCCGCGAAGCTGCGCGAGGGCGTCATCGGGCAGGATCACGCGTGCACCATCGCGGGCGGCGTGATCGCGCGCCTCAAGGCCGGCCTCGACGATCCGCAACGCCCGGTCGGGGCGCTGCTGTTCGCGGGCCCGACCGGCGTCGGCAAGACCGAG
>JAPLLF010000156.1 GCA_026387715.1 Pseudomonadota bacterium | reverse complement strand
CGCCGAGCTCGCCGCGGCCGAGGCGCTCGCCAACGACCTGATCGACGACGATCTCGCGATCCGCCAGTGGTTCCCCGACGCCGGCGAGCTGGCACAGCTCGCGCTGCGCCGCGATCCCAAGGTCACGGACCACATCCGGGTCGTCGCGATCGGCGACTTCGACTTCTCGCCGTGCGGCGGCACCCACGTCGCGCGGACGTCGCAGCTCGGCGCGATCCGCGTCACCGGGACGGAGCGCTACAAGGGCATGACGAGGATCTCGTTCGTGACCAGCACCCGCGGGCGCGCGGAGCTGTTCGCGCGCGACCACGTGCTGCGCGGGCTCGCCACCACGTTCTCGTGCGCCCCGGCGGACCGCGACGATCCCCGGCGATCCCGAGCTGGTGCGCGCCGTCGCCGCGAAGCTGGTCGTCGCCGGCCGCGACGCGATCCTCGCGTGCCCCGACGCGCAGGGCGCCATGGTCGTGGTGTTCCGCGCCGCGGGTTCGACGCTCGATTGCGGGGCGCTCTACAAGCAGCTCGCCGCGCGGCTCGGTGGCCGCGGCGGAGGCAAGCCCGAACGCGCGGAGGGTCGGCTGGCCGCCCCCATCGGCGACTGGGCCGCCCTGGTCGACGCGGCGAGCTGACACACCCGCGCGCGCGCGAGGCATCCGCGTGCCGTCGACGGCGAGCCAGCGGCCTCACGACCGCACGTGGAGGTGGCACGCCGAGTGCTCCTCCTCCGATCATGCTCGATTCAACCACCGCCAAGACCCTCATCAAGCCCCACATGCCCGTCGTCTGTTCGGAGAACGGACAGTTCGCCACGGTCGACCACGTGGAGGGGACCGACCAGATCAAGCTGACCCGGGACGCCAAGGGCCAGCATCACTTCATCCCGCTGACGTGGGTGACCTCGGTCGACGACAAGGTCCACATCGATCGCACGGGCACCGACGCGATGAAGCAGTGGACCGACGCCCCATCGGTGCAGGGCGTCAAGGAGATGAAGCAATGACCACCACCGACGAGACCCGCGGTCAGCCCCTGGGCGAGCGCATGATGTCGCGCACGCGCGAGCTCGAGGCCGCGCTCGCGCAGCTCGACGAGCACGAGACCGTCGAGCGCGACGCGATCTCGCTGGCGCTCGCGAATGCCCACGAGCTCACCACCGGCGATCTCGAACATCCGAGCGACGTCGTCGCGCGCGACCTCAACATGTGGCTCGAGCGTCACAAGTACCTCGGGGAGGAGCACGCCCCGCCCGTCGCTAGAAGCATGTAGCTCGCCCCTAGCGCGCGCGCAACGTGACGTTCTGCACCCACGCGACGGGCGGGTGGGGATAGCTCACCGCGCTCATCACGCCGCGGATGCAGGCCGCGAAGCCCTGCCCTGGCTCGGCGGGATTGAAGGTCACGCTCGTGGCGCGACCGGCCGTGCTGATCGCCAGCACCATCGCGGTGCCGACGGGAGGCATGCCGTGCTTCGCGATGCATTGCACGATCGCGGGCTTCTGCTTCTCGACGGTCGCGGTGAGCGCGCGCTGGAACGAGGCCGCGTCGACGACCGGCGAGGCCGAGCCGCTCGGGGTCGAGGTCGGCTTGCGCACGGCGTCGGTTGGCCTGGTCGTCGTGGCGGAGCCGCTGCCGGCGGCCCCCCCCGCGCTCCCCGCGCTCCCGCGCGGAGCGACGTCGGGTGGTCGCGGATCCGTGTTGATCGTGATGACGCCCGCGTCGTCGATCTGCCCGTTGGAGATCGAGATCCCCGGCGGGTTCGCGCCGGACTTCTCCATCATCCGCCACACCAGGAACAACGCGCCGCCGGTGATCACCACCATCATCACGACGAGCGCAGGCATCAGCGCGCCACGCTTGCCCGGCGACGGCGCCGCTGGTGGGAGCGGCTCCAGGCTCGCTTCGTTCGTGCTCGTGTCGTTGTTGAACGGCGGTGGCGTGTGACTGACGAAGTCCGTCACCGCGATGTGTGGCGAGTGCTGACGCTCGGCCACCCGGAACGCGGCCGGCATCACGTCCATGGTCTCCTCGACCGGCGGAAACTCGTCGTCCTCGTCCTCGTCGCTGGGCGGTACGTCCTCGATCGAGATCGCCGAGGCATCCAGGGGCGGGCGCCCGCTCGGCACGGTGGGCGCGGTGCGATGGACGACGCTCGCGACCTTCTCGCTGCGGCGGTGGATGTCGTCGTGGAAGTTCGCGCGGATGAAGTCGCTGAGCTCGCCCTGGCTCCAGGGGCGACGCTGCCCGAGCGCGTTGCTCCATCACCGCGCGGAACGTCAGGTAGTCGGTCTTGCGCTGGAACAGCCGCCGGAGCGCCAGCATCTCGTACAGCGCGATGCCGAGCGCGAACACGTCGACGCGCCGATCGATCTGCCCGCCGCGCAGCTGCTCCGGCGCCATGTAGGCGTACTTGCCCTTGACCGTCCCGGTCTGCGTCTTCGACGCATCCTTGACCTTCGCGATCCCGAAATCGAGGACCTTGGCGACGCCGCTCTCGGTGAGGAACACGTTCGACGGGGTGAGGTCGCGATGCACGACGCCGAGCGACTCGCCGCCACGATCGCGCAGCTCGTGAGCGTAGTGGATCCCGTCGCACACCTGCTGGATCACGCCCCCGATCATGCCGAGGTCGAGCGGGGTCGACGCCTTCGACGACCTGCGGAGCAGCGGCAGGAGCGTGAGGCCCTCGAGGTACTCCATGACGATGTAGAGCTGGCCGTCGGTCTCGCCCAGCTCGTACACCTGACAGATGTTGGCGTGCGCCATCTTCGAGGTGACGCGGGCCTCGGCGACGAGCATCTCGCGGATCCGCGGGTCGTCCGCGAGGTGCGGGAGGATGCGCTTGACGACGTAGAGCTTCTCGAAGCCCGCGGCGCCTTCGAGCCGCGCGAGGAAGATCTCCCCCATGCCGCCGGTCGCGAGGCGGGCGAGCAGCTCGTAGCGGCCGAGCCGCGACGGAGCCTGGGCGATCGGCGTTCCCATCCCTGCGAAAATCATAGCATCCGC
>JAPLLF010000508.1 GCA_026387715.1 Pseudomonadota bacterium | reverse complement strand
GTCCTCGTTGGGGATCATGCAACCGTGAGCCTCGGCGAGCACGTCATCGGGGAACTTGCAGCGCATCGCCGACATCACCGACGCGACGGTCGCGTAGGGGATGGCGGGGTCGGCCTGGATCGTCGCGTGGTACGTGTCGATCTTGCGTAGCTTGCCCCGGTAACGGCGATCGGCGATCTCGAACAGCGCCTTGTTGATCGCGCGATAGTCGAACACCGGGACCGCGTCGATCTTGCTGTTCGAGACGCACTTGGTGTTCTCGCAGGTGTCGCTCTCGCACTCGTACCCGCTGGTGCAGGTCGAGCCGTCGAGGCCCGTGCGCGGGAACGTCGCCTTGGGAGACGCCAGGGTGCCTTCGAGGCCGGTGACCGACCAGATGATCACGCTGTCGAGCTTCACCGAGAGGAACAACTCGAGGGGCTGCTCGTCGAGAGGCTTGGGTGCCGGCTGGGTGGCCGAGGGCGCCTTCTTGTCCGGCAGCGTGGTGTCGATCTGGACGAGGATGATACCCGCCGACACGGACGCCAGGATGAACAACATGAGGTTGGTCACCATGTCGAGGTAGGGAATCAGGTTGAGCTCGCCGCTCTCCGATTCCTCTTGCTCGATCTGGTCTTCGCGCCGCTTGACCGCAGCGCGAGCCTTACCGCGTACCCGCTGTGCGGAGTACAGCATGGACTAGATCTCGGCGTCTTCCGTCGGAGCAGCAGGAGCGCGCGAGGCCGTACCAGCCGCGCCCGCGGCGCCGTCGGCGAGGAGGTTCTCGAACCGGAGGCTGAAGGCCTCGAGGTCCGAGACGACCTTCTTCATCGCCGAAGAGAGGAGGAGGTGGCCGAGCATGCAGAGCAGTGCGATCGCGAGACCGAAGGCCGTGTTGTACATGGCCTCGGAGATGCCGTCCGACAGCACCTTCTGGCGCTCGGCCGGGCTCGAGTTACCGATGCCCTTGAAGGTACGGATGAGGCCGGTGATGGTGCCGAGCAGACCGACCAGCGTGGTGATGTTCGCCAGCGACCACAGGGCCGCGATGCGGGTCTTCACCTCGGGGATCGTATCCGTCATCGTCTCTTCCATCGCCTGCGCGACCGCGGCCTCGCCACGATGCAGCCGATTGAGACCTGCCTTCGCGACGCGCGCGACCGGAGCGCTGGTGGCGTCGCAGAGCTTCTTGGCCCGATCGACGTTATTCGCCGAGAGGAGCTTCCGAAGTTGCTCGAGGAACGCTTTCGCGTTGAGGTGCCCACGTCCCAGGAAGTAGATCGAGCGCTCGACGATGAGCCCGATCACGATCGCAAGGAAGAACGTGTTGACGATGAAGAAGGGACCGCCCTTCTGAAAGACATCACTTAGCCAGCTCATCAGGTCTCCGTTCGTCTACGTGCGAGATCGACTGACCACGCCGTGGATATCCTTGCCCCGAGTTGTAACGAGACCTCACACACCACGTCAAGTTGGCTACCCCGCGATTTCGCGTTGGTAGTCGGTGACTTAGATCCCGGATGGGCAAAAATGACCCAGGACATCAGTCTTTCGGCGCCCCGTTGGCGACCCAGCGCTCGACCGCGCCGAGCTTCTGGCAACACAGGACGCTGTTGTTGCGGGGCATGAAGCCGACCGATTCGGGGGGATCCGCGATCGGCAGGTCGCTGACGAAGTCAGCCGCGGCGACGGCATGCATGAGGAACAGCAGGTAGCTCTTGTCGGGCTCACCCGGGACCACGATCTCGAGGTCGGTGCGAACGCGCGACGGGACATGGACGAGGTCCGCGTACGCGTTGTCGTAGTCCTCGAACCGCAGCTTCGCGGCTTTCGTGTCGTTCGAGGTCGATTGGTGGCAGCTGCCGCTCGAGCAGTTCGGCTTGAGGATCTTCTCGTGGATGAAGGTGAAGTCGGCGTGATCGGCCGCGTCGACGCAGACCTGGACCGTCAGATCCTTGCAGGCTTCCTGGACCACCCTGGACTGCGGATCCTCGAGCACGACCCGACACCCGCTCGACGAGAAGACGACGCCGAGGCCGAGCGATGCCATCGCGAAACGCAGCACGGGCGCGAACCTATCACGGTCACAAGCATCGCAGCGAGTTGCAGACTTTCGGGACGTTCGGGGAAGGCACCGTCGGCGCGGCGTGGAGATCCTCGAACGCCCGGATCGGATAGCCGGACAGGAAGTTGCGTGGCAGCGTGCCGCGCACGAAGGGCATCAGGACGCTGTCGGGGGATGGCCCGCTGGGATCTCCTCCCCACGGCTCGACGCGCGCGAAGGTCACGTTCGCCGGCGTCGGGAAGTCGCGCACGGGCGTCCGCGGGTGCGCCTTCTGCATGAAGTCGACCCAGATCGGCACCGCCACCCCACCGCCGGTGATCTTGTCGCCGATCGGCGTCGAATCGTCGCGGCCGATCCACACGCTGACGAGCAGATCGGACGTGAAGCCGTTGAACCAGACGTCGCGGTAGTTGGCGCTCGTGCCCGTCTTGCCGGCGGCGGGGCGGCCGAGCTGCAGGGCCCACCGCGCGGTGCCGCGCTGCACGACCCCCTTCATCAGGTGCGTGACCACGTACGCGACCTCCGGGGAGATCACCTGGGGACCAGGGGGCAGATCCCGGAGGTCGTCGACGGCGGTGCCGGTCGTGTCGGTGACCAGGTCGAAGAACCGCGGGGTGATCCGGCGCCCTCCGGACGCGATGCCGGCATAGCCGGTCGCGACCTCGAGCGGGGTGAGGTCGGGGGTGCCGAGCGAGATCGAGATGTGGCGAGGGATCGGCGAGGTGATGCCGAACCCCCGCATGATCTCGATGATCCGATCGAGGCCGACCTGCACGCTGAGCTGGACGGAGATCGTGTTGAGCGAGAACGCGAGCGCGGTCATCAGCGTGACGTTGC
This sequence comes from Pseudomonadota bacterium, assembly GCA_026387715.1. Taxonomy (GTDB): domain Bacteria; phylum Myxococcota_A; class Polyangia; order Haliangiales; family Haliangiaceae; genus JABFXX01. Next base: position 2,735 of record JAPLLF010000508.1, on the reverse strand, counting down.
CCATGTAGCGATTGTCGTAGTTCGCTGGCGTCCACGTGCCCGTCGCGGTCTGGACCGAGTACGGACCGTCGACGAAGTGATCGACCGGCGTGTGGCCCGCCTCGATCCCGGCGGCGTAGATGAACGGCTTGATCGACGAGCCGACCTGGCGCTTCGCCTGGGTCGCGCGATCGAACTGCGACGCCGTCCAGTCGTAGCCGCCGACCATCGCGACCACGCGCCCGGTGGAGGGCTCCATCGCGATCAACGAACCCTGCAGCACCGGCCGCTGGGCGAGCGCGACCTCCTTGACCAGCGCCGGATCACGCGCCGGGTTCGTCGGCTTGCCGTCGGCGCCCTTGGCGTCGACGATCAGCCGCACGGGGAGCAGATCGCCGAGCTGCAGCTGCTTGGTCGGGAGCTTCTCGCTCCGCCAGGCGCGCACGTCCCTGGCGTCGAGCTCCGCGAGCGGGAGGCGGCGGGGGCCGAGATCGACGATCACGCCGGTGCCGGACTTGGGGAGCTCGACGACCATCGCGCCGTACGTCTGGTCGGAGAGCAGCTGATCGGCGAGCGCGGACGTGTCGTCGTTGGCGCCGCTGATCGGGTGCGCCGGGCCTCCGGTCCAGGCGCCGCGGCCGGTCTGCGCGACGGCGCCGATGGGGCCACGGAACCCGAGCCTGCGGTCGAGCGACTCGAGCCCTTTGCGTAGCGCGCCCTCCGCCGCCGCCTGCATGCCGAGATCGAGCGTCGAGTAGAACTTGAGGCCCCCCTTGAACAGGTCGCGGTTGCCGTACTTCTTGGTCGCGAGCTGACGCACGTGCTCGACGAAGTAGGGCGACGCGAGGTGGTTGAGGTCGCTCTCGTCGACGAGGGCGATCGGCTCGGCGAGCGCGGCCTGGAACTCGGCGTCGGAGATGTAGTGGTCCTCCTTCATGTGCCCCAGGACGTAGCGCTGGCGTTCGCGCGCCAGCAGCATGTTCCGGTGGGGCGCGTACTTCGTCGGCGACGCGACGAGCCCCGCGAGCATGGCGGCCTCGGCGACGGTGAGATCCTCGACCTCCTTGCCGAAGTAGGTCTCGGCGGCCGCGCCGACGCCGTAGGCGCCGTGGCCCAGGTAGATGTGGTTGAGGTAGATCGACAGGATCTCGGCCTTCGTGAGCTCGCGCTCGAGCCGCACCGACAGGATCAGCTCCTTCATCTTGCGGCGGTACTTCTGGACCTTGCGCTCCTTGACGTACTCCTCGGGCGTCATGTCGAGGGCGCCGATCTGCTCCTCGCCGGCGAGCAGCGTCTGCTTGATGATCTGCTGGGTGATCGTCGAGCCACCCTGCTTGATGTCGCCGTCCGAGCGGAAGTTCGTCCACGCGGCGCGCGTGATGCCGAGGAGATCGAAGCCGCCGTGCTTGTAGAAGCGTCGATCCTCGGCGGACAGGAACGCGGCCGGGACGTGTGGGGGCATGCGATCGAGGGGGACGATGCGGCGGTTCTCGATCGAGAACGCGCCGATCTCCTCGCCGTCGGACGACAGCACGACGCTCTTGCGGTTCGGCTGGTAGTCGAGGAGCTGGCCGAGATCGGACGGGAGCTCCTGGTTGACCGTGCGCACCGCGAGATAGATCCCCGCCGCGCCGAGCGACGCGCCGTAGATGACGAGGAGGAACAGCAGGCGAAAGACACCGAACGCGCGGATGCGCGGGCGTCGTTTCGGCTTCGCTGCTTTGGTCACGCTATGCTGAGTCTATGGTGCCACGTCCGGTGGGTCGAGTCGTCGCGCTGATCGGCGCGACGGTCCTCGCCTGGGGGATGGGCGATGTCGCCCGCGGGCAGCCGGGCAGCGGTGGCGACGTCGAGTTCAGTGGGGGTAGTGGAGGTGGGAGTGGGAGCGGCAGCGGCCCGCCCAAGAGCGCCGGGGCGTCGGCCGTCGAGTCCAACGACGTCCCGGTGTGGGTGCCGAGCCCCCCGCGGTTCGCCGTCGCGCCGTTCGAGAACCACACCAACATCCGCGCGCTGGACTGGATCATCGCCGGGGCACCGTTCGAGATCGCCGAGAAGACCGAGGCGGTGCTCGGGCTCGAGCCGACGGGTGGGACCCTGCAGGTGAGCGCGACGGAGATCGCGGCCGAGCCCACCTCGGTCGCGGCGTTCGCGAAGGCGCACGCCGCGACCTACGTCGTCACCGGCTGGTTCGATCGCCCGAACTGGGAGCTGCGGCTCGACGTCGTGGTGTGGAAGGTGACCGCGGGCACCGCCAGGATCGCCGGCGAGGCGCAACGCCAGGGGCTGCCGGCGACGTACCACAAGCTCGTCGGCGAGGCGCTCACCGAGGCGTGGGCCAAGGCCGGCGTCCCGGTCGACCTGGCGGCGGCGGGCCGGCTGCAGCGGCCGCTCGCCGTCGATGTCTACGCGGTGAACCTGATGGGGCGGGGGCTGGGGCACCTCGTCGCCTCGCTCGCCGTCGTGATCCCGCCGCGCGCGCCGCGGCTCGCGACGCCGGCGGTGGCGACCGCGGCCGAGCGCGCGATCCTGCAGGCGCAGACGGTGCGGACCGTCGAGCTGCGCGGCGCCGAGCACGATCTCGAGCGCACGGTGTTCATCGATCCGAAGTGCTACGAGGCGCAGCGGCTGCTCGGCGAGCTCTACCTCGTGCTGGCGCAGAATCCTCCCGGGGAGACGTCCGCGGCGACGCTGCGCGCGCGCGCCACGGGCAAGTTCAACTACGCGACGGACCTCGCGCCGGACGACATCGGCGCGTT
>JAPLLF010001044.1 GCA_026387715.1 Pseudomonadota bacterium | reverse complement strand
GAACTGGATGAGGCCGCCGACCATGCCCACCGCGGCCACGCCGAAGGCGAACCGCCAGCACAGGTTCGGATCGATGCCGTGCCCGGTGAGGAACCCGCGGAACGAGTCGCTCTGCGCGATGTAGCCGGTGAGCAGCGGCGCCGCGGTCGCGCCGATGGTGATGCCCATGGAGTAGATCGTGAAGCCGGCGTCGCGCCGGATGTCGCCGGTCTTGTAGAGCTGGCCGACGATCGTCGACACGTTCGGCTTGAGCAGGCCGGTGCCCAGCGCGATGCACCCGAGCGCCGGGAAGAACAGGCTGTCGTTGGGATACGCGAGCATCGCGTTGCCGATCGCGATGCCGCAGCCGCCGATGATCACGCCCTTCCTCTGGCCGATGAACCGATCGGCGATCCAGCCGCCCGGCAGCGCGAGCAGGTAGACGAAGGAGCCGAAAACGGCCATCACCGAGCCGGCCGTGATCTTCGACATCCCCATCGCGCCCTCGGTCGCGGGCTTGGTCATGAAGTAGAACAGGAACGCGCGCATCCCGTAGTAGGAGAACCGCTCCCACATCTCGGTGAAGAACAGCGTCGAGAGGCCGCGGGGGTGGCCGAAGAAAGCGCGGTCGGGATCACGAGCCATGGGGCGCGGACACTAGTACAGGTCGCCCCCAGGTGGGTGCGACTTGTTCTGGTCGGGTGTGGCCGGGTGCGACTTGTGCTGGTCGCACCCCGCCGAGGTGCCCACGTCTCGGTCGGACAGCACCAGGTCGCTTGCAAAGTCCCAGAGATTGATAAAGATCCCGCGCATGTCGAAGACGTCGGGCCTGGTTCTCGTAGGCGTGGTCGCCGCGACCTCGTTGTGGTCGTGCGCACCGAGCACGCCGAAGTTTGCGTTCACCCATGCCGAGCGCCGCGGCAAGCTCGCCGGCAACGACATGCGGTTCGTGATCATGCCCGACGAGAGCACCCAGCTCGCCGAGGTCGACGTCCGCTACGACGTCGGCTCGCGCGAGGATCCACCGGGCAAGGCCGGCCTCGCTCACCTCGTCGAGCACATGATGTTCCAGCAGCGCCCCGACGGCGCGCAGTCGCCGCCGTTGATGCAGTCGATCAACGACATCTCGACGTTCTTCAACGCGTACACCGACTGGGACACGACGCACTACATGACGACGGCGCGCGCCGACAACCTCGACGCGATGCTCAAGATCGAGGCGATGCGCATGTTCTACGGCTGCGAGACCATCGCCGAGGACGAGTTCCTCCGCGAGCGCGAGGTCGTGCGCAACGAGATCCGCCAGCGCGGCGGCACCGCCGAGGGCCAGATCCCGCAGCTCGTGATGTCGGCGATCTACCCGCAGGGGCACGCCTACGAACGCATGATCGGCGGCGACGACATGCAGCTCACGACCGTGACGCTCCAGGACGCGTGCGACTTCATGAAGAAGTACTACACGCCCGAGCGCGCCACGGTGATCGTCGCCGGCGGCATCGCCGTCGAGAAGACCGCCGAGGACATGCAGAAGTGGTTCGGCAAGATCCCCAAGCGGCCGAGCGCGCCGCGCGTGCCGGTCGAGCCGATCGTCGTCCGCCAGGAGCGCAAGACGTTCGAGCTCGACGTCGAGCGCCCGAGCGTGCACGTCGCGTGGGTGCTGCCGGCGCTCAACACGCCCGACGGCGACGAGGCGCAGTTCGGCCTCAACCGCGCGTTCGGCGAGATCGCGTCGAAGGCCGAGGAGTACGGCTTCGCGTACGACGTGTCCGCGGGCGTGCTCGGCGGCAAGCTCGCGCCGGTGTTCGTCGTGTCGATCGAGCTCAAGGGCCTGGGCAAGCTCGACGAGGCGCTCGAGTTCGTCCAGAAGGCGACCAAGCAGGCGTACCGCGGCTACGACATGGCGTCGTACGAGCAGATCGAGGAGATCAAGAACCAGCGCAAGGCGTCGTTCATCCAGGGGCTCGAGCCGCTGCAGGCGCGCACCAAGGAGATGGGCGACCTCGTCCAGTTCGACACCAAGTTCGACTTCAACTCGACCGACCTCTACCTGTTCCACGAGCTCGACAAGATCGCGAAGTTCGACGGCGCGCACATCAGCGCGGTCGTCAAGCGCGTGGTCGACTGGGACAAGGCCAAGATCGTCATCGTCAAGCCGAACAAGGAGGGCATGAAGGGCGACAAGCGCAACGCGCGCGTGAAGTTCCAGGTGTCGTCCGAGGACAAGATGCAGGTCAGCGAGATCGACCCGCGCGAGGCCAAGCGCCCGGTCAAGGTGGCCACCGAGCTCAAGGGGCTCAGCAACGCGCAGCGCTTCACGCTGCCCAACGGCCTCGAGGTCGTGATCCTGCCGATCAAGTCGATGCCGCTCGCGGCCGCGCAGCTGATCTTCAAGAACGTCGGTGACGCGAGCACGCCGACCAGCCCGGCGCTCGCGGGCGCCGCCGCGACGTTCATGCACCTGCCCGCCGACGCCGAGGCGTTCCGCGCGACCGGCATCAGCGTGCGGTGCAGCTCGACGCTCGACGTCGCGCAGTGCGGCACGCGCGGCATCAACATCTACCTCGACGTCATGCTCAAAGGGCTCGAGCGCATGATCAGCGCCGGGGCGTACGAGACCGAGCAGATCGAGGGCTGGCAGAAGCAGGTCCGCGAGCAGTTCCAGACCAAGAGCCAGCAGCAGCAGAACGAGTACCAGCGCCAGGTGTTCACCGCGCTCTACGGCCCCGATCACCCGTACACCAAGGTCGCGCTCACCACGCCCGAGGCGGCCGGCAAGATCTCGCGCGACGCGCTGGTGAGCTTCCGCAAGGCGCACTACACGGCGGCGAACGCCACGCTCGTGATCGTCGGAGACTTCGATCCCAAGACCGCCGAGAACCTCGCGCGCAGCACGTTCGGCGGCTGGGGCAAGTCGACCCCGGCCAAGCCGGTCGACGCCGCCCAGTACAAGCGGACCGGGGCGTCGTTCATCGGCGTCGTCGGCAAGGAGCAGCCGCAGCTGACCGTCACGATCGCGTACCCGGCGCCCGCCGGCGTCGACGGCCAGGAGGGCGCCCGCCGCGTGCTCGCCGAGATGCTCAACGAGCGCGTCGCCGACGTCCGCTTCAAGCTCGGCTCGACCTACGGCGTGTACATGGGGCGCAGGAACCACGTCGGCCCGAGCGCCTACCAGCTCGGCGGCGGCGCCGAGGTCGGCGGCACGATCGACGCGGAGCGCGCCGGCGAGTCGATCAAGGCGATGCGCGACGCGATCGAGTCGCTGCGCGAGGGCACCAAGTTCGACGAGGACTTCGTGCGCGCGCGCCGGAAGATCCTGACCGGCCTGCTCGGCGAGTCGACCGTGACCAGCGAGCTCGCGGGGCGCCTCGGCTTCATCTCGACCTACGGCCTCGACGCGAGCTTCTACAACACGCTGCTCCAGCAGGTCGCCGCGGTGTCGCCCGCGCAGCTCCGCGCGCTGCTCAAGGGCGAGCTCGACCCGAGCAACGAGGTCATCGTGATCCTCGGCGACCGCCCGCACCTCGACCGTGCGTTCGCCGAGGCGGGTCTCAAAGACGTCAAGATCGTCGAGCCCGACTACAAGTGATCTCCGATCCGCTCGATCTCCGAGCGGTCGAGTCGTTCCTCGCCGACGTCGTCCCGGTGGCCGTGCTCGCGGCGACCCCGCAGGACGCCGCGTTCCACGCCGAGGGCGACGTGTGGACGCACACGCAGCTCGCGCTCGCGGCGCTCGCGGCGCTCCCGGCCTTCGCGGCGCTCCCGCCGCTCGCGCGGTCGATCGTCGCGACCGCGGTCGCGCTCCACGACATCGGCCAGCCGTCGACCACCCGCGAGGAGGGCGGCAAGCTGACGTCGCGCGGGCACAGCGCCCGGGGCGAGCACCTCGCGCGCGCCGCGCTGTGGCGGCAGGGCGTCCCGTTCGGGATCCGCGAGCACGTGTGCGCGTTGATCCACCGCCACCAGGTGCCGTTCTTCGGGATCACCCGGCCCGATCCGGAGCGGCTCGCCATCGAGCTGTCGCTGGTCACGCGCAACGACTGGCTCGCGCTGGTCGCCGAGGCCGACGGCCGCGGTCGGCGGTGCCTCGATCCCGCCGACCAGGTCCGCATCATCGAGCACTGCGCGCTGTGGGCGGAGCACTGCCGCGAGCTCGGCATCCTCGATCGCCCGCGGCGGTTCGCGTCGGCGCACACCCGCCAGGTGTGGCTCGAGGCGCGCGATCGTCCGGGCGCCTCGCGCCAGCCGGACGTGCTCGCGCACGACGACACGACCTGCGAGGTGATCTTGATGTCCGGGCTCCCCGCGTCGGGCAAGGACACCTGGCTCGCCGCGCAGCGCCCCGGGTGGCCGGTGGTCTCGCTCGACGAGCTCCGCGACGAGCTCGACGTCGACCCGGCCGACGGCGGCGACCAGGCGCGGGTCGTCGCGCTCGCCCGGGAGCGCGCGCGGGCGTACCTCCGCGACGGGCGATCGTTCGCGTGGAACGCCACCAACCTGTCGGCGTCGCTGCGGGCGCAGCTGCTCGGGCTCGTGCGCGACTACCGCGCGCGGACGCACGTCGTCTATGTCGAGACGACGGCGGCCGAGCAACACACGCGCAACCGCGCCCGCGCCCAGCCAGTGCCTGCCAAGGTCATCGACCGCATGCTGCAGCGTTGGTCGGTCCCCGCGCCGACCGAGGCCCACGAGGTGACGTACGTCGTGGCCGGCGCGCCCGGATGGCCGATCCAGGCGTGAAATCAAGCGATTGTTGCCGGGTTTTTTCTCCGCAACCGTTGATATTACTTAAGAAGATCTGTGTCGCGATCGCCGGTCCGCGAACTTGACGCCAGTCCCGAAACGCGGAATTAGAAGGGCGTGACGCAACGAATCAGTGTCCCGACCACCTGCCCTCGGGTCGGTCTGGGAACCATCGCAGCTGCCCTCGCCGCCCTCTCCATGGCGGTGCTCGGCCACTTCTTCATCTGAGCGCAGCCGGCCTTCCAGGCCGCGCGCTTACTGGTGCTCGTTCCAGTAGCGAACCCAATCGCCATCCGGAATCTGCGTGCCGAGTGAGACCGTGGCCGGATCGGCCAACGAATAGATCCACGTCCACAGGGTCTCGCCGGCGACGTGGCCGGTGGTGGGGTCCGGCACGTCGATCGTGACCTGCTTGAGCGTCCGCGCGAAGTCCGCGCCCTCGTAGGCGTCGAGCAGCCCGAACGTCGCCGCGAGATCCGTGAGCCACAGGACCTCGCCGACGACCCGCCCGTCGCCGTCGACGTAGCCGGGGTAGCCCATCGGAAACACGAACAGGTTGCCCGCCGTGGTCGCGGGCAAGGACCGCGCGATCGAGTTGGCGACCAGCGACCGCGCGGTCTGGCCCTGCCGCATCGTGCCGTACACGAACAGCCGGTCGAGCACCTCGAACGACCCCGTCGTCCGCTCGACCTCGAACGACCCCGTCTGTCTCGACCGTCGCTTCGCCACCATCGAACCGTTCTAACCCTTCTGGTCCCCTGCGACCAGCGCCACCACTTGATCGAGCATCGGCACGATCATCGCGGCGCCGGTCCCCTCGCCATGGCCGAGCCCGACCTCGAACACCGGCGAAAGGCCGAGCGCGGCGAGGATCCGGGAGTGGACGTGGCTCCCGCCGTGGGCCGCGATCAGGTACCCGGCGGCGTGCGGGGCGAACCGCGCCGCGACGAGCGCCGCCGCGCCGGTCGCGTAGTCGTCGAGGACGACGGGGATGTTCAGCGACGCCGCCGCGAGGATCACCCCCGCGAGCACCGCGGTCTCGGGGCCGCCGAACGCCGCGAGCAGCTCGAGCGCCCCGGCGGTGGCGCGCGCGGCTCCCCGGGCCGACGCGAGCGCCGCGAGGGGATCGCCCGAATCGGCGAGGGCGACGCCGGTGACCGCGCCGACCAGCGCCGCCGCGCTCACCTCGCTGCCCACGCCGAGCGCGCCGAGCACGAGCAGCGCCGGGCGGTCGAGCGCGACGACCAGCGCGATCCCGGCCTCGAGCCCGAGCGTGGCGTCGACGACCGTCATCGCGTCTTCATGCACGAGGTCGTGGGACGGCGCGCGCCCGAGCCGCACGACCACGGCGGGCGCGAGGCTCGGCTCGCGGATCCCGGCGTCGACGAGCACCAGCGGGAGGGTGGTGGCCCGCGCGATCAGGCACAGCGCGGCCGAGCCGTCGTCGAGCTGACGCAGGCCCGCGATCGTCGGGTGATCGGCCCCGAGCGAGATCCCGGGATCGCCGACGCCGTGATCGCCAGCGACGATCAGCGCGGTGCGGCGCGCCACCGTGGGCCGCGGCGTGTGCTGGGCCGCCGCGAGGGCCATCGCGAGGCGCTCGAGGATCGCCAGCCCGGCCCCGGCGACCCGCTGGCGCGCGGCCTCGGCGTGCGCACCGCTGGCGGGCGAGATCGCGTCGACCACGTGGCGCACGACCGCGCTCACCGCTAGCCACGCCCCCACAGCGCCGCGCGGCGCTTCTGCTGCAGGAGGATGCCGATGAAGAACGGGCCGCCCAGCACCGCGGTCACCGCGCCGGTCGGCAGGTGGTGCATCGGGATGACCGTGCGCGCGAGCGTGTCGCACAGCGCGAGCAGCACCGCGCCGCCGAACATCGAGGCCGGCAGCAGCACGCGATGATCCGGACCGAGCAGGCCGCGCAGCGCGTGCGGCACGATGAGGCCGACGAAGCCGATCGGCCCGACCATCGCGATCGCGGTCCCGACGAGCAGCGACGCGACGACGAACACCACGGTCTGGGTGCGCTGGACCGCGACCCCGAGCGACGCCGCGACCTCGACCCCGGCGGCGAGCGCGTTGAGCTCGCGCGCGTGGAACACCAGGACGACGAGCCCCACGAGGATCGGCGCCGCGGCGACCTCGACGACGACGAGCCGCACGCCGCCACACTAACACCCGCGGGCCCGCCGCGCCTAACAGCGCGGCGCCGCCGACGCCCGCCGCCCCGAACGCGCCATCGATCCCCAGCCGGATCGCGAGCACCGCCGCGAGCGCCGAGCCCGACGAGATCCCGAGCGTGAACGGCTCGGCGAGCGGGTTGCGCAGCAACGCCTGGAGCGCGCACCCGGCACCGCCGAGCGCCGCCCCGACCAGCAGCGACGCGAGCACGCGCGGGATCCGCACCCACAGGATCTGGTCGTCCGGCGACAGGCTCAGGTGCCAGCCGCCGCGGTCGGTGACGATGCCGAAAAGCGGCGTCACCAGGCCGACCACCGCGGTCACCACCGCGCAGATCACGAGCGTGCCGATCATCCGGCGGCGCGTGAGCACGCGCCCGCGCCCGCTGACGAAGGCGCCGCTCACGTCGGCACCGCGAACGGCTGGCCATCGGGCAACACGCCGACGTGGATCGCGAGCCCGAACGCCGCGCGGGTCGCCGCGCTGGCGAGCACCTCGGCGGCGGGCCCGCGCGCCGCCAGCCCGCCGTCGGCGACGAGCCACACCGTCGTGGCGTGGCGCAGCGCGAGGTCGACGTCGTGGGTCACGACGATCGCGCCCGCGCCCGCGTCGCACCGGCTGCGCAGGATGGCGAACACCTGGCGCGCGTGCGCCGGGTCGAGCCCCGCGGTCGGCTCGTCGAGCAGCAGCGCGCGCGCCCCCTGACACAGCGCCTGCGCGATGATCACGCGGCGCGCCTCGCCGCCCGACAGCTCGTCGAACCGGCGCGTCGCGAGCCCGACGACGTCGCACGCCGCCATCGCGGCGCCGGCCGCGGCGCGATCCGCGTCGCTCGCCAGCCCGAGTCCGGACTGGTGGGCGTAGCGCCCCAGCAGCACGACCTCCTCGACGAGGAACGGGAACGCCAGCTCGTAGTGCTGCGGCAGGTACGCCAGGTCGCGCGCGACCGACCGGCGCTGCTGGGTCGCGGGATCGTGGCCCCAGCAACGGACCTCGCCGCGGACGTCGACGAGCCCTGCGATCGCGCGCAGCAGCGTCGATTTGCCCGCGCCGTTGGGTCCGATCACCACGATCAGCTCGCCCTCGGCGGCCGTCGCGGTCACGCCGCGGAGCACCGCGCGGGTCCCCAGGGACACCGAGACCTCCGCGAGGGCGAGCCACGTCACGCCGCGATTGTACGAGCCGAGGCGCGGAAACGAGGTGGCACTCGTCGTGGATTTCCGGTACCCATGGGACCCTGGTGGGGCGAGATGCGCAGGCGTAACAACCGGGTGACGATGAGCTTGCCGGTCGAGCTCATCACGGACGGCAAGAAGCTTCGAGCGGTCACCCAGGACCTGTCGCCGCTCGGCATGTTCGTGCGGCTGTCGCCGCCGCTGCCGGTGGGCACCGTGCTCCAGCTCGTGATGTCGCCCAACGGCCAGCGCCGGGTGACGACCGGGCAGGTCACGCACTCGCTGACCGAGGTCGAGGCCAAGACGCTCGGCCGGTTCCCGGGGGTCGGCGTCGTGTTCCGCGATCCGGTTCGACCGTCGGACGAGCTGTTCGCCGACGCCGTCAATCGCCTGCTCGAGAGCCACCACGCGGCCCAGCCCGCGCACGACATCCGCATCGTCGTGGCCGATCCCGAGACCCGCATCCTCGAGCGGCTGTCGACCGCGCTCGGCACCGCCGGGTTCTTCGTCGCGACCGCCACCAACGGCATGGAGGCGATCGGCGCGTGCCTCACCCGGACGCCCGACGTCGTGCTCGTCGAGCGTGACATGCCGGTCGTCGACGGCCTGCACGTGCTCCAGGAGATGGGCCGGCACACCGAGCTCGCGAGCGTGCCGGTCATGATGATGTCGTCGGACTCGACCGACCTCGCGCGCCTGCAGGCGTTCCAGCTCGGCGCCGCGGACTACATCCCCAAGCCGTTCACCGTGCTCGAGATCATCCTGCGCGCCCGCCGGTGGGCGCTCGCGAGCCAGCGCGACACCTCGCGCGTGATCCTGCGCGGCACGCTCGCCGAGCTCGGGCTCCCGGCGCTGCTCACGATCTTCGAGCAGGAGCGCAAGAGCGGCCAGCTCGCGCTCACCCACAACGAGCACCTCGCGTGGATCGAGTTCGCGGACGGCAAGATCGTCCGCGCGAAGTCGACCGAGCTCGAGGGGGACTCGAAGGCGACGATGCTGCGCCTGCTCGACTGGCGCGAGGGCTACTTCGAGCTCTCGGCCGGCTCGCCCGACGGCGCCAAGCCCGAGCTGACCGGCTCGATCATGGAGCACGCCCAGCTCCGCGACGAAGCCGGCCGCTAGCAGCAAGGCCGCGCGCCTACGCGCCGCTCGCGGTGCACTGCTGCAGCGGCGAGTGGCAGGTCGGGCACCACACGCTCGAGCGAAACGGCTTGCGCTCCATGCACCGGAAGCAGACGTAGCCGTGGAGCGGGCAGCGACCGCACCACTCCTCGATCGAGGCCTTGCACCGCATGCACGTCTGGCTGCCCACGCGCGGCGCGCGCGCGATCGCCCGCTGCAGCCGCCACGCCGCGAGCGTCGTCCACCAGCTCACGCGCTAAGCTCGTCGCGCAGGGACGTGAGCACCTTGCCGAGCAGGTTCTGCCCCCGCCACTGCGCGGGATCGAGCGCCCGCGGGTCGGTGGCCGCCAGGCCGATGCCCCAGATCTTGTCGTACGGGCTCGCCTCGACGAGCAGGGTGCCCGCGGTGGCGATCAGCGCGGCGCGCAGCGCGGCGTCCTGCGTGAACTTGGCGCGGTTGCCGTCCATCACGATGCGCTCGCGGTGCACGCGCCACGCGTGCTCGTCGTACGGCGCCACCGCGCGCCCGAGCGCCTTGTGCTCGCGCGGATGCGCCGCGGCGAGCACCTTCGCCGCGACCGCGTGATCGCCGAACAGCATCGCCTTGCCGTACATCATGTACTGCTCCGCGCACGTGAACACCGGGCCGTCGACGGGCATCGTGAACGAGCACGGATACCACTGCGAGAACGGCGACGCCTCGGTGAAGAAGAACGTGTACGGCGAGCGCTCCGACATCGTGTTACTATGACACTACTCGAGGGCCCTGGCCAGCGCGGCGAGCGCGTCGGCCACCCGCGGCGAGGGCGCCACGAGGTAGGGCTCGCTGAGCGCGACCACCCGCGCGGACGTCACCGGCTTCCACGCCGCGAGGGAGGCCTTGCCGGCGAACGACAGATCCAGGATGACGTCCGGCCGGGTCGTGAGGACCTCCTCGGTCGAGATCTTCGGGTAGCGGGTGATCGCGCCCGCCAGGACGTTCGCGCCGCCGGTGATCGCGAGCAGCTCGTCGATCCAGCTGCCGGTCCCGGCGGCGACGAGGTTGCCGAGCCCGCCCGCCTCGCGATCGATGATCACGAGCACGCGCGGGCGCTTCGCGGGCCGGCGCGCGAGGGCGGTGGCGATCGCCGCATCGATCCCGGCGATCACGCGGGTCGCCTGCGCGCTGCGGCCGAGCCGCGCGCCGATCGCGACGAGCGCCGCCTTGACGTCGGGCAGCGCGTGGATCGCGCACGCGATCGTCTGGACGCCGACGTCGCCGAGCGCCGCCGCGGCCTTGCCGTGGACGTCGTCGACGATCACCAGCGTCGGGCGCAGGCCCACGATCGTCTCGAGGTTCGGCGCGAGGAAGCTGCCGACCTTGGGGAGGTTGGCGACCTCGGCAGGATACGTCGAGTAGTCGTCGACCCCGACGAGGTCGGCGGTCGCATCGAGCGCCGCGACGATCTCCGTCGACGACGGCGTGAGGGACACGAGCCGCGGCCCTGCGGGCGCGGGCTCGGGCGCGCGACCGCACGCCGCGCCGACCCCGCACGCAACGACCAGGCAGAGCCCGAGGAACGCGCGCATCCGCATCACCTACCACGGCGGCGGGGTATCGTAGCCGCCATGCACGCGGGCGATCTCACCGGCGCGATCCTGGACGGTCGCTATCGCGTGATCGAGGCCATCGCCGAGGGCGCCATGGGCGTCGTGTATCGCGCCGAGCGCGTGAAGCTGGGGCGCATCGTGGCCATCAAGGTCATGCACGACGAGCTGCCGGAGGAGCTGGCGAGCCGGCAACGGTTCGAGGTCGAGGCGATGGCGATGGCCAGGCTCGAGCACCCGCACTGCGCAGCGGTGGTCGACGTCGGCGTCCACGCGGGGCGGCCGTTCGTCGTCATGGACTTCGTCGCGGGCGACAACCTCAAGGACCTCCTCGCGGTGCGCGGCGGATTCTCGGTGGTCCGCGTCATCGAGATCATGCGGCAGGTGCTGTCGGGGCTCGCGCACGCCCACGAGCTCGGCATCGTGCACCGCGACATCAAGCCCGCGAACATCGTGCTGTCGCAGAAGGCCGGGCTCGGCGATCACGTGAAGATCCTCGACTTCGGGCTGGCGCGTCCGCGACGCGACCGGGCCGTCGCTGACGATGGGCATGATCGTCGGCACGCCGTCCTACATGGCGCCCGAGCAGTGCACCGGCGGCGCGATCGACGCGCGGACCGATCTCTACGCCTGCGGCGTGCTGATGTACGAGCTGCTCACCGGCGTACGGCCGTTCACGTCGGCCACCGACGATCCCGTCGAGGTCGTCACCATGCACATCCGCCGACCGCCGCCGACGCTCGCCGACGCGGGCGGCGAGTTCGGCCCCGAGCTCGAGCAGATCGTCGCCCGCGCGCTCGCCAAGCGACCCGCCGATCGGTTCGAGACCGCGACCGCGTTCTCCGCCGCGCTCGACGTCCTCCGCGCCCGGCTGATCTCCGGGCCGATCGCGCTGCCGACCGCGGCCCCACCTGCACCGCCCGTGCTCCCGCCCGTCGTGCCTTCGATCCCCGAGCTCGCTCCGCCGATCGCGGCCGCCGAGCCTGTGGCCCAGGCGGCCCCCCTGCCGGCCCCGCGCCCCACACCGTCCGATCAGCCCATCGCGTGGATCCCGCTCGATCGCAGACAGCTCAAGATCACCGGGATCGTCCTGGGCGCCTTGCTCGTGCTCGTGGTGGTCGCCATCGCCGCCAGTAGCAAGCGTTCGACGATCGAGCCCCCGGTCGCCACCGGCTCCTCTCTCGTGGCGCCCACCCCCGCCGGAGATGACATCGATCTCGGCGCGGACCCCGCCGGCGAGCTGCTGGCGCGCGCCCAGGAGCTCGCAGATGCCGGCAACCCCGGCCAGGCGCTCGATCTGCTGATCAAGGGGCGCGTGAACTTCCCGACCAACGCCCCGATGGCCTACCTGGCCGGCAAGCTCTACTTCGCCCGGTTGTACTGGAACGATGGGCTCGCTGCGTTCCGCACCGCGATCCGCCTGGATCCGGCCTACCAGAGTGACGCCGAGCTGATCAAGACCGTGCTCCGAGGCTTCATCACCACCCCATCCTACAACGGCGATCTCGCCAGCTTTTTACGGAACGATATCGGTGTGTTGGCGGAGGGCTTCCTCGAAGACACGGCGAAGAATCATCCCGTTCCAGGCATCCGTGCCAGGGCCGCCGCAGAGCTGAAACGATATCGTTGAACGCGACTTTTTTTCGGCAGGGATCTTCCGATGACGCGGCGCGTCTAGGAACCCGCGATTGAAACTCACAGACTTGTCCACAGGCCAAGTTAATGGGTGAAAACTCCAGGCGAAAGCGTGGGAGGTTCGTCCTCAATCCACGCTCAATCCACAGGTAATCCACGAGGAGATCGCAGGCCCGACACACTAGGGGTAGGACCGGATGCCCACCGAGCCCCCAAATCTAGTGGCTTCTTTTCTTGCCCGAATGCTTTCGATCACTCTACATAGGGCGGGCAGGAGAGATGTGTGTGACGTGAGGGCGGGTTGTCGGAGTCGGTCTGTTTAGGTTTCTGCTAGATCCGCCGTCCTCGTTCTAGCTCATCGAAATTTCAGGTTGTATTCCTGGTAGTTACCCGAAACTACCAGTGGGATTCGTATGCGCTCATGCGCGCTCTGATCGTCGTGCATCCAGCGTCGTTCTTCTGCGTCTTTCTTCTGTGTCTTTCTTCTGCGTCTTTCGCCTTCGGGCATCCGTTTTTCTACGTTTCAACTGTTTGGAGGGGTCATGCTCGTGAAGTCTGCCGCCGTCGCTCCCATGCACGGAGAACCCAAGAAGTCGGCTGTTCATAGCCGGGTCATCAAGGACCAGCGCCCCGGCCTGACGGTCGAGCGTTTCTTCACGCGCCAGGGTGTCGATCCGTTCGACACCGTGGAATGGGAGCGCCGCGACGCCGTGATCAGCGGCGCGGACGGTCGGATCTACTTCGAGCAGCGCGGCGTCGAGTTCCCCAAGTCGTGGTCCCAGACCGCGACCAACGTGGTGGTGCAGAAGTACTTCCGCGGCACGCTCGGCTCGCCGCAGCGCGAGGACTCGGTCCGCCAGATGATCGCCCGCGTGGCCGACACCATCTACGGCTGGGGCAAGACCGACGGCTACTTCAAGACCGAGCAGGACGCGTGGGCGTTCCGCGACGAGCTGGTGCACCTCCTCCTCCACCAGAAGATGGCGTTCAACTCGCCCGTCTGGTTCAACGTCGGCGTCGAGAACCACCCCCAGTGCTCGGCGTGCTTCATCAACGCCGTCGATGACTCGATGGGCTCGATCCTCACCCTCGCCAAGACCGAGGGCATGCTGTTCAAGTACGGCTCGGGTACCGGCTCGAACCTGTCGAGCCTGCGGAGCTCGCGCGAGCACCTCAACGGTGGCGGCACGGCGTCGGGCCCGGTGTCGTTCATGCGCGGCTTCGACGCGTTCGCCGGCGCGATCAAGAGCGGTGGCAAGACCCGCCGCGCGGCGAAGATGGTCATCCTCAACGTCGAGCACCCCGACGTCGTCGACTTCATCGATTGCAAGGCGATCGAGGAGAAGAAGGCGTGGGCGCTGATCGACGCCGGCTACGACGGCGGCTTCAACGTCGTCGGCGGCGCGTACGACTCGGTGAACTATCAGAACGCGAACCACTCGGTGCGCGTGACCGACGAGTTCATGAACGCCGTCGTGCGCGACGGCGAGTGGTCGACCCGCTCGGTCACGGACAACTCGAAGAAGATCGAGACGTTCCGCGCCAAGGACATCATGCGGAAGATGGCCGACGCCGCGTGGATCTGCGGCGACCCGGGCATCCAGTACGACACGACGATCAACGACTGGCATCCGTGCATCAACACGGCGCGGATCAACGCGTCGAACCCGTGCTCGGAGTACATGTTCCTCGACGACAGCGCGTGCAACCTCGCGTCGCTCAACCTGCGGAAGTTCCAGGACGACGCGGGCGAGTTCGCGATCGAGTCGTTCCGTCGCGCCGTCGCCACGACGGTGACCGCGATGGAGATCATCATCGACAACTCGTCGTATCCGACGGCGAAGATCGCGGAGAACTCGTACAACTTCCGCCCGCTCGGCCTCGGGTTCGCCAACCTCGGCGCGCTCCTGATGTCGCGCTCGCTGCCGTACGACAGCGACTCGGGTCGCGCGTACTCCGCCGCGATCACCGCGATCATGTGCGGTGAGGCGTACCGCCAGTCCGCCAAGATCGCCGCCGATGCGACCGGGCCGTTCGTCGGCTACCAGCACAACGAGACCCCGTTCCTCAAGGTCATGCGCAAGCACCGCGTGGGCGTCGAGAAGATCGACGCCACGTTCGTGCCCAGCAACATGATGACGGCCGCGCGCGAGTCGTGGGACACGGCCATCGAGCTCGGCACCCGATACGGCTTCCGCAACGGCCAGATGACCGTGCTCGCGCCCACCGGCACGATCGCGTTCCTCATGGACTGCGACACGACCGGCGTCGAGCCCGACATCGCGATCGTCAAGTACAAGCGCCTCGTCGGTGGCGGCCTGCTCAAGATCGTCAACAACACGATCTCCGAGTCGCTGTCCAAGCTCGGCTACGCGACCAAGGAGGTCGAGGCGATCATCGACTTCATCGACAAGCACGACACGATCGAAGGCGCGCCCGGCCTCAAGGACGAGCACCTGCCGGTGTTCGACTGCGCGTTCCGGTCGTCGAACGGCACCCGCTCGATCCACTACATGGGCCACATCCGCATGATGGCGGCGGTCCAGCCGTTCCTGTCCGGCGCGATCAGCAAGACCGTCAACCTGCCGACGACGTGCACCGTCGAGGACATCGAGGACGCGTACATCAAGGCGTGGCAGCTCGGCCTCAAGGCGATCGCGGTCTATCGCGATGGCTGCAAGCGCACCCAGCCACTGTCGACCACGCTCAAGGGCGCGACCAGCAACGGCACGCTCACCCCGACGACGATGTCGCTCGGCTCGATCGACATCGCGGCGCTCGAGGAGGCCGCGGCGCGGTCGACCGACGGCGCCCCGGTGCTCGTCAACGCGATGACCGGCGCGATCGTCGATCCGATCGACGCGCTCGCCCCCGAGGAGCGTCGCCTCGTCGAGCAGCTCCGCACGCGCAAGACCCGCCCGGCCGGGCCGCCGATGGCGAACCGCTACAAGCTGCCGGACGAGCGCGCGTCGTTCACCCACAAGTTCTCGATCGGTGGCCACGAGGGCTACATCACGGTCGGGCTCTACGAGGGTGGCACCCCGGGTGAGATCTTCGTGCGCATGGCGAAGGAAGGCTCCTCGATCGCGGGGCTGATGGACTCGTTCGCGACGGCCATCTCGCTCGCGCTGCAGCACGGCGTGCCGCTCCACCTGCTGATCGAGAAGTTCAAGGGCACGCGGTTCGAGCCCTCGGGCTTCACCGGCAACCAGGAGATCCCGATCGCGACGTCGATCATGGACTACCTGTTCCGCTGGCTGGCGCTTCGCTTCCCGGTCGACGGCACGTCGCCGCTCGTCGAGCGTCACCCGGCCGCGCGCACGGCGCAGCTCGACCTGCCGAAGGTCCCGCTGCTGACCAAGGACTTCATCTCCGTCGAGGTGAAGGGCAGCGGGCTCGATCCGATGTCCACGATCCCGGTCGAGGTGAAGGACCGCGCGTGGGTGCAGGAGACCGACGCACCGCCGTGCCACGAGTGCGGCACGTTGATGGTGCGCAACGGCGCGTGCCACAAGTGCCCGAACTGCGGCTCGACCAGCGGCTGCTCGTAGCTCGTCGCTGCTCGTCGCTCGGCAGCTGGCAGCAGCTCAGTCTCGTCGTCGACGTGGACATGCCACCGTTGGCCAGCCCGAGCATTGGCCGCACGATGTGCCGAGACGATCAGGCAACCAACGTTCGCAAACAGTACCAGGCCACAAGGCTTCTGACCGATCGTCGTTGACGCGTTTGACGTCGACTTCGTCGTCGACCCCTTCGTTGTCCCCTTGAACGGCGACGTTGAGCTTGCCCCCTTCGTTGTCGTCGACCGACGCACCGGGGGCAGCGTCCAACCTCAACGATGGAGGAGCAAGCTCAACGTCGCCGTCGAACGCGTTCCCCCACAACGTAGATTCAGATCGCTGCGTGTGCTCGAACTCGTCACCATCTTCGTGATGAGCGAGGTGTTGATACAACACCATGTAACCCGCCTCGCGCAGTATCAACTGATTGCCTAAAGGGAGATCTATCCGGAGATAGCTCCCTTCATAACTTCCCAAAAGGGGCCTGGCGGTCGAGCTGTAACTCGACCGTCAGGCAGCGCCCACTGATCTTGCGACCCGCAAGCGAACGCTCGAAGCCTAACCGGCACCGAGATCGCGGTCAAGCAAGGTTCCCTTCCGACCCGTTGGTGCGGCGCGTCGGAGAAAGGATGGAACCGCACTAATGCTGGCTTGCACTGCCAAGGGCTGCTGCTGCGGACTTCCGATTGTCATCAAGACGATCGGCGGCCGCCGCGTTCCCCTCCACATCCGCTGAACGCGGGTGGATGCCGCCATCGGAACGGGGACTGACGATCCCGGCAACAGAGGAACGTCACCACGGGAGCGGCTCGAATGTTCGAGCCGCCTCCCCGTGGCGTGCCCGCATGCGTGTCCTCACCTCAGTCATTTGCGATCGTTGATCGCAGAAAGCACGACATCATGAATCACTTTTCCGTTCGCGTTCAGCTTCACCACGAGAAGGACTACGAGCCATTCCACTCGCTCATGGAGTCCGTGAACTTCGACCACACCATCACCTGCTCCATGGGAGTGGTCTACAATCTCCCGCGAGGTGAGTACGTGTACTCGACGAACCTCAACCTCAACCTCAGCTGCGTCCATGGCCTCGTGGCCAAGGTCTGCAAGGCTGTCCGCCAACCCGACGCAAAGGTCCTGGTCACGGTCGGGCCGTCGATGTGGTCGGGCCTCACGGTGAACATCCCACTCCGATCGACAGGAACCCGGTGAACACGCCGCCCTTCATCAGGGGCCATTGTTGTTGATGGCGATCGTCGCCATCAACACGAGCGCTATCAGCAAGTCGGTGCGCCTCTGCCATCGTCGTCTGTGCCTCGGTAGTCGCTAATCTGATCAATCACAAGGCTCGGTCTCGCAGTCGAGTCCGGGCTTTGTTGTTTTCGGATGGGTGACCGCGATCCGCATTGGCCTTTGTGGGCGACACGACGATCCTGACCAGCCGTCGCCCCTGTCAAAGTCGCGCCTGCCGCTCATCTCGCAGCCGGAACGCGCTTATTGGTGGCGAAGTCGAACGACAGGCTGTCATCGGCGAACGGGATGCAGTGGTTCCGGTCCACGGGCAATCGGCGACCCAGGCGCAAATGGCGGTCACGGGCTGCTCCTCGCTGGCGATCAGCGAACGCGCGCGATGAAGCCGCTGAACGGATCGGTCGTGCCGATGCGCCCGACGACGACGATCGGTCCGTTCGGCTGGAGCTCGACCTGGAGCAGCTCGAGGTGACTGCCCGCCGTCAGCTCGAGGACGCCCGCGGTGCCGAACGATGGATCGACCACGCCGGTCGTCCCGTCGACCCGCGCGAGCACGCCGCGGGCGCCGACGAGGCCGCTGACGACGAGCTTGCCGTTCGGCTGCACCGCGATCCCTGCGAGCAGCTCGGCGAACGCCGGGCGCAGGACGCCGTCGGTACCGAAGCTCGCGCGCGGGACGCCATCCGGTGACAGCCGGAGGACGACGGCGCGGCCAGCCTCCTCGCCGACCACGATCAGGTCCCCGGCGACGTCGATCACGTCGTAGCCGAAGCCGTCGGTGGCGCCGACGAGATAGCGACCCGCAGCGCCGAACGAGGCATCGAGCGCGCCGGTCTCGGTGAAGGCCGCGACGACGAGCGCGGGACCGGCGCGACCGACCGCGATCACGCCCCCACCAGGACGCGCGATCACCGCGTTGCACTCGTCCTTGTCGCCCGCGCTGAAGTCCACCGAGACGAGGCCGTTCGCGCCGAAACCCGCGACGCGCTGGCCGCGCAGATCGAGGTTCGCGAGCACGAAGTGCGAGTCGACCGCCGCGTAGTCGGCGCTGCCACACAGCATGATCGTCTCGACACCACCGCGCGGCACGAGCGCGACGGCGTTCGCGGTATCCGCGGTATCCCCGACGTCGACCCGCGCGAACCCACCGGTCCCGAACGACGCCTGCGGCGCGCCGAGGTCGTCGAGGAGCGCCACCGTGAGGTCGTCGCGGGTCGCGGTGCCGTCATCGCCATCGCCGGCCACCACGAGCAAGCCGCTGCGCGTGCGCGCGATGCCATAGGCGAAGTCGTTCTTGGTGGGCCCGAGCTCGGCGAGCCCACCACCCGCGAAGCTCGCGTCGGCCACGCCCGCGGCGTCGAGGCCGACGACCAGCATGCGCGTGGCCGCCATCTTCGGGATGTAGCCGGCGACCGCAAGGCCCGCACGGCGTGGCTCGACATCGTACAGCGACGCGGCTTGCACGATGGTGATCCCCGCCGTGCCGAAGCTGGGATCGAGCTCGCCGTGCGGCTCGACGTAATCGAGCGGCACGTCCGCGTCCGCGCGTCCGTCGACGGTGTCGAACCCGACGCGACCACAGCCGACGACCAGCAGCGCGCCGAGGATGAGGTGACGCGTGGTCACCGCGGCTTGGATCGCGACGCCGACGCCGGCGCCGTGGTCGATCCCTTCGACAAGCGCGCCGCTCCTCACGTGGCTCGATCATACGAGCTAGCGCCACCTCCGTCGAGATGAGGCGGTCGTAGCCTGACGATCCTGCTCGAGGCCGCGGCCTCGCCGACCTGCGCGCGGGCTCAGGGCGACGGGCGCTGGCGAGCGCGCTGCGACGCGTAGAGCCGCTTGAGGAAGTCGTACAGGACCATCTCCTGCGCGCGCTGCGACGCGTGCAGCAGGCGGTTGGCGTGCATGTGCACGACGCTCCACGCGAGCCCGCCGATCGGTGGCGACAGCTCGCCCGCGGCGTCGCGCCGACGGAGCTCGTCGCCGATCGGCGCGAGCGCGGCGTCCCGGCGGGCGAGGATCTCGAAGCCAGGCTGGAGCGCGTGGGTGGCGTCGCGTACCGGGTCGCGGGCGAGCAACACGTCGAGGTCGGCGCGCTCGCGGAGGAAGCGCGCGCCGATCTGCGCCCACAGCGGCGTGCCGACCTGCAGCTCGCGCCCGAGCATGTCGCGTCCATCGCCGACGACCTTGGTCCGCTGCGCCGCGGTCAGCCCCAGCGTGTCGAACAACGCGTCGATGCCGCGCACCGCGAGCTGCCAGCGGGCGATCGCTCCGGCCTCGCCCTCGAGCAGCTCGGCGATCGCGAGCACGGCCTCGCTGTCGTGCCAGAACATCTGCTCGACCAGCTCGAGCCCGCGATCACCCCCATAGCGCTCGAGCTCGCGCACGTAGCTGTCGAGCTGCAGGTTGGTGACCGCGCCCATCGCGACCAGCGGCACGAGCGCGCGCTCGAGGGCTGGCAGGACCCGTCCGAGCAGCGCCGCCGGATCGCCGGCGAACCGCACGCGGACGTGGTGATCGGGGTCGGCGTAGCGCAGGAAGAACCACTGGCGCACGTCGCCGGCTGCCATGGCCGCGCGCACCACGGGCGCGATGGCCTCGGTCAACACGCGATCGGCGGTCGCATCGCCGCAGTAGATCTTCGCGTACAGCCAGTCCGAGCCGGGCGCGAACGTGCGGCGCAGCATCGGCCGCGACGGCGCCGCCGCGCGTGGCGGTGGAGGACGAGGCTGGAGGTACGTCAGGATGATCTCGTCGGCGTAGCTCCCCTCGGGGCCCTGCACCGCGAGCTGGTCGCTCGCCGGGAACAGCTCCGTCAGGAGGACCTCGTGCCGACCGGAGACCTCGTCGGCGAACGCCAGCGCCAGCAGCGGGTTGTCGAGGTCCACCGGCAGCTCGTGATCGTGCTCGGCGAGCACGACCATGCGGGGCAGCTGGCGCGCCACGCGCAGGGCGGCCAGCGCCGCGTGCACGTCGGGCTCGCGCGCCGGGTCCTTGTTCGCGGCGCGCACGGCCGAGGTGAGCGACAGGAGCTCCGCCTGATCGATCCGCCATCGAGCCCGCAGGACGACGACGTCGGCGAACCGGACGCGGGGCAAGAACGGCGCGCTGTCGAGCGCTCCCCACGACCACCCCACGCCGCCGGTCCCCTGGCCGCCGAGCGCGCACAGGAACCGGTAGACGCCGAGGCTGCGCAGGCGATAGTTGTGCGCCGTCGTCAGCCGCGGGATGACCTCCACGCCGAGCCGCCGCGACGTCAGCACCACGCGCTCGCCACGCAGGGGCGCCGGACGGGCCGGTCGCCGACTCGAACAGGATCGACGCCTGGCCGTCCGGCGCCGCCGCGATCCGGATCATCGCGGCGAGCGCGTCGGGCAGCGGCAGCGGCGTCTCGATCTTCATCGCCGCGAGATCCGCGTCGGCCAGGACGATCTCGCCGACGCCGCCCGCGAGCGCGGTCGCGAGGCGGCGGAGCATGTGGCGCTCGAACTTCGTCCACCGGACGCGCTCCTCGCCAGCAGGCGCGCCGAACCCGAGCCCGGCGAGCAGCGGCGCGCCCTCCGAGCCGGGGACCCTGGCGGCCTCGAAGCCGAGCCCGGACTCCTCGTCGAGCACCTGGGCGAGCGGGACGACCTGGTCCTCGTAGCGGGCCCGGAAGCCTCGCTTGAACTCGTCGAACGTCCGCTCGCTGCGCGGGACGATGGTCGCGAGCTGACCTATCACCCGCGCGACGTCGGTCGTGACCCGCCGGGAGAGGGTCGCGGTGGCCGGCTTGACCATGTCGATCTGGAACAGCCGCGCGAGATCGACCTTGGCGTGCAGCGGCTCGAGCGCGGCGGCGATCGCGGTGTAGCGCTCGGGGGGATGGCCGATGCCATCGGCTCGGGCACCAGCAGCTGTGCGTCGATCAGCTCGTCGACGTATGCCGTCGCCTCGTCGGCGCTCACCTCGTCGGACACCAGCGGGGCGACGAGCTGGGCGCGGGTCGCGCCGGCGCCGGCGAGCGCGAGCGTCGCGTCGAGGTACGGCGAGGGATCGACCGAGACCAGCGTGTAGCGCCGCTCGCTGCCGTCGACCTGCGCGGCTGCATAGCGGAGGCGACCGGCCGTGCGATAGATCGACGTGTTCGGTCGATAGGCGAGCCGCGCGCGCGCCTCCGCCGTGCGCGCGAGCTGATCGGCGAGCACGAACAGGTAGTCGTTATCGAGGCGCGTCCGGCGGCGATAGGCGTCGTGCGGCGCCAAGACTAGCGACGTCACCCGGTCGATCTGCCCGACCGACACCGCCGAGAACAGCCCGAACGGGGTCGAGCGCCCCATCATGCGCGCGAGGTACTTCACCAGCGAACGCTCCACGCGCTGGCCCGCGACCGACGTCGGCGCGTGCTGCCAGCTGGCGATCGCCTCGTAGAGCCGCGGCGAGGCGACGAACAGCGCCTCGCGCACCGCCGGGCTCGCGAGCAGCGCGGCGACGTAGGCCCGCGCGCTGGCGGCGTCGCCACCGGCGCCCCACGCGGCGAACGTCATCGGCAACGCCGGCGTGCGCAGCACGAAGCCATCGCCGACGCGAAGGGTGGGGGCGAAGGCGACGCTCATCCATCCATAGTCTAGCCGCGGAGATCGGCGGCTGTCGTCAGGACGCATGGTCCTTGCGCGCGGCAGCCGCGCGAGTCCGACGACACCTGACCTCAGGCCTCGACGAGCGGGAACCGCGCGCGCCCCGGCGTGATCAGATCGACGGCGAGACAGACGATCCCCGGCAGCCCGCGCAGCACGCCGTGCGCCGGGATCTCGGCGAGGCGCTGCGTGCACGCCGCGAGCGCCTGCCCCCGCCAGTCCTCGCGGTCGTCGATGCGCGCGAGCGCGAGCAACGCGTACGCCCGCCCCCCATCTCCGCAACACAAGGTCCCGTCGACCGACGGCAGCGTGGCGAGCGTGCGGGCACACGCGACCGCGCGGGTTCGCCACGCGTCGTCGCGCGTGAGCTCGTAGGCCTTGACCCAGAGCATCAGGAAGCCCGCGAGGCCGTTGCACCACGATCCGGGAAGTGTCCCGGCGTGGCTGATGATCTCGTCGTCCGTCGGAGCAACGAGCGCGGCGACGAGCGCCGCGGGTGGGACCCGCCGTGTCTGTTCACACCACGACAGCAACGCGTGCTGGACGCCGACCCGGCCGTGGGCGAAGCCGTTGATCGGGATCGGGATCGGGATCGATGCGGCGGCGAGCAGGCGATCGCCCAGCCGGTCCGCCACCGCAGCCATCTCGTCACTCCCCGTACAACGGGCGATCTGGAGCGCGGCCGTCAGCTCGCCAGCGAGCCCGACCATGAACTCGGCCGGCACCTCACCCGCCTGATCGAAGATCGCACCGAGGGTGGTGAGCGCTCGTCGGGACGCGATGGGTTTTGGGTGGGAGAGGAGCGCTTCGACGACCTGCAAGCCAGGACGTCCGAACGCCACCGAGGCCCTCAGTGGAATCCCCCGATACGCCGCGCTCCGGAAGCCAGAGCGTCGGTCGGCACCACGTACCGCGAACCGCCACCAGCGACCCGCCGCCTTCCACGCGTCGGGGCGGTCCTGGCGGGTCGCGACGTACCACAACGCATAGGCATTGCCGGCCGCACCATGGCTCAGGCTCGCCCAGGGGGGACGTTGATCTTGCTGGAGATCTCGATAGGAGAGGAGCGCCGCGAGGCTCACCCACCCATCGATCAACGCTGCAAGTCGGCCGAGATCAGGAGCCATCAGCCCAGAAGTGACTCAGGGATTCGTGGTGATCGTCGGCGTGGTCGTCGTCACGGCGCCCGAGGCCGTTCGACAGTCGTTGGCCGACGTCGGGCATCGACCGGGGCCATCGTTCATCACGCCGCCCTGAGCCGCGGCGAGCTCGGAGGTGCTCAGCTCACGAACCACCTGGCGAACGAGACGAAGTTGGTTCGCCTTGTTGGTCTTCTTCATGAGGTTTCTACTTAGCAAGTCGAAAGCCAGATCAGAAACGACTCAGTCCTTCATGATTCAGAGCAGTTAGATCCTCAATCGACTCCGGATCCAACCCTGCTATTTCAGCAACCCTGCAGGCCCAGCATGCAGAGTTGGCAAGGTGATGCGGTCGATCTCGTCGAAGTTGGGAACAGGGAGTCGCGGGGACCACGCACGTGCACCCGCGCGATCCGACAGCACCACCTCCTGCCGATCGAAGCTGACGTCGGCGGCGAGCACGCCACCAAAGAGCAGCAGCGGTCGCAAGCGGGTCATGTCCCAGACCCGCGCGACCCCATCGAGGCCCGCGGTGATGAACAGCCGGTCGTCGATGAAGCTCCCCGCCACGACGCGGTCCGAGTGCCCCACCAGCTCCCCCTGCAGGGCTCTGGGCTCCTGGGTCCACACCGTGGGGGAGACACCACCAACGGCGACGAACAGCTGGTGGTCGGCGCTCAAACGCCCGCCGAACAGGGGCCCGGTGCCCTCCAGCTTGGTGACCAGCTGGGTCGTTCGATCGTCCCAGACCCACGCCTTGTGGTCGAACGTGGAGGCGATCACCTGATGGTGCGCGTCATCCACGACGACGCTCGAGATGCCAGGTAGCCCGGCCTGGTAGACGTGGCGCGCTTGCGCCCCCGAGAGGTCCTGGATCACGACGGTCGACGGCATCACCTCGTCGAACGTCACGGCGATGCTGCGGCCGTCCGGGGTGAAGTCCAGCGACACGACGGAGCCTGGATATTTCGTGAAGGTCGCGACGCGCTGCCCCTGCCCGACCTCCCACAACGCCACCGTCTCGATGCCTCCGACCGCGAGCCGGCCATCGGGCGCGAAGGCGATCGCGTACACCTCGCCGCCCTGATCGAGCTCGCGCTGGCGAACACAGGTGTGCGCGTCGAACACGCTCACGACCTGATCCCCGTTCTGGTGGAGCACCGCGAGGTGTTCGCCATCGCCACTCCAGACGAAGTCCTTGATCGGCCTGGTCGGGGAGATCCGACACACGACCTGCTCCTTCGACCACACGACCACCGCGCCATCGCGCGCGAGCATCGCGAAGGTGCGAGCCGTCGTGACGATCGGCGCGTACTTCACCTTCGCCGCCGACGAGATGGTGTCGACGGTCGCGGTGGGGAGGGCGCGGAACTGCTGCGCGGAGGCGACGTCCCACAGGAGGCCGCGATGATCCCAGGACGCGGTGGCCATCCGGGCGCCATCCGGTCGAAACGCGATCGCGACGACGCTGCTGGTGTGGCCCACCAGCTCACCGCGCAGCGTGCCCGTCGCGGTGGTCCACAGCCGCGTCGTCCGATCGGAGCTCGACGTCGCGAGCAGCTCGCCATCGGGGGAGAACGTGACGTTCCACAGCCCGCCGCTGTGACCGAGGAGGGTGGCGCGCGGCGTGCCACCGACCTCCCACAACCGGGCGGTGCCGTCGCTGCTCGCGGTCGCGAGGCTCGCGCCATCGGGCGAGAACGTGATGCTCGTGATCGCCTTCTGGTGCGCGCCGGCCTTGGTCTCGACCGCGCCATCTCGACGAACGAGCACGAGCGCGCCCGCCTCCGTGCCCACGGCCACGACCTGGCCAGCTCGCTCGATCGCACCCGCCACGATCGAGCCATCGATCGTGACGCGCTGGAGCTCGTCGAGCGTGTGGTCATCGAAGACCACCACATGACCGTGGTCATCCCACGTCGCGAGCCGCGCACCGTCGGCGGCGAACGCTGCTCCGACCCCACCCTCGAACCCGGTCAGCTCGCGCTGGCGCACCCCCGCCGCCGTCCAGACGACCACGCTGTTGTCGCCCGCAGCCAGGAGCTGCGAACCGTCGGGGCTGAAGGTCACCTGGGTCACGCGCGCGGCGACGGGCAACGCGGCGAGCTGGCGCCCGGCGGCGACATCCCAGATCCGGACGCTGGCGTCGCGTCCGCCGATCGCGAGACGGCGTCCGTCCGGACTGAACGCCACGGCCTGCGCGGCCCCATCGAGCGTGATGACGGCGAGCTGGGCGCCGGACGTGGCATCCCAGATCCGCGCGGGACCGTCGAGCGAGGCGGTCGCCAGCCGCGTGCCGTCCGGGCTGTAGGCGATCTGCCAGAGCTTGTCGGTGCCCTCGAGCACGCCCACGCGCGCGCGCGTGGGACGGACGGCCTCCTCGATCATCAGCCGGTTGGCCGCGCCGGTCTCGCCCATCTTGTACGCCTGGGCGAGGAACGGCAGAGCGCCGAGCTTGTCGCCCTGGAGCATGCGCAGGCGACCCTGATCGAACGTGGAGTCGCGGAGCAGCGCCTCGGCGGCGGCCTGCGCGTGCTGGGCGTGGGCGTTCGCGCGCGCCAGCACGACGAGGAACACGGCGGTGACGACGATCGCGAACGCGACGAGCGCGCGCCGGATGTTGGTGCCGCGAGCTCCCTCGGCACGACTCGCGTCGGCGAACTCGGCCTCGAGGTCCGTCAGCGTCACGTGCGTCCGCCAGCGCGCGAGCTCGCGGAGCAGGTCGCCGCGCCACAGCAGCTCGCGTGGTCTGTCGCGATCAGCCCACTGCTTCGCTGCGGCGCGGATCTGCTCGCGGCTGCGCGAGTCGGCGGTGTCCTCGCGGGTCCACTGCTGGAGCCGCGGCCAGGCGCCGATCAGCGCCTCGTGGATGATCTCGATCTGGGATCGCGTCTCGCCCTCGATGACCGCGAGCAGCCGCGCATCGACGAGCTTGGCGATGACGGCGTCCGACCGTGGGCTCGCGAGCCGCTGCCGGAGCTCGTCCTGGAACAGCACCGCGCGGGTCTTGTCGGCGGTGACCAGGTGGCGAAACGCCTCGCGCGCGACGCGCTGCTCGTCGGCGATGAGCGACAGGAAGGTGGTCTCGGCGTGCTGCCCGAGCGCGCCGGCGACCCCGCCCATGCCCTCGTAGGCCTTGCGGGTGAGCTGGTGGAAGCGACGATCGCGGAGCTCCCACAGCCGCGACGCGGTGAACGACAGGAGCGCGAGCGCGCCCGGACGATCGGCGACCACGTCCACCATCTCGCCGGCGAGCTCCGGATCGGACAGCTCGTAGCCGATGCGCCGCGCGGGCTCGACGATCGTGCGCACGAGATCGTCCCGCGAGGGGTTGCCGATCAGGAACAGGGCCGCCGACAGTGAGGCTCGCAGCGGGGCGAGCGACTCGACGTGCATCAAGAAGTCATCGCGCACCGTACAGATCACGCGCGTCGTGCCATCGGCCGACGCGGCGAGGTGGGCCAGGACGGTCGCGAACCGCTCGCGCTCCTCGGCGCTCGCGCACAGCGTGAACAGCTCCTCGAGCTGGTCGACGACGACGACGATGACCCCGTCGCCGGCGGCGTGCGCGACGAGGGTCGCGGCGGCCGCGGGCGCCGACTCGAGCAGCGGCCGGAGATCCTGCGTCGACACGCCTGCGGCCGACAGGCGCAGCGCCAGCGCGGTCAGCGGGGTCATG
>JAPLLF010000126.1 GCA_026387715.1 Pseudomonadota bacterium | reverse complement strand
GGCGACCTCGGCAAGAAGATCACGGTGGACGCCAAGGGTGAGATCCTCGAGCTCAAGAACACCATCAACACCATGGTGGACCAGCTCAACTCGTTCGCCTCCGAGGTCACCCGCGTCGCGCGCGAGGTCGGCACCGACGGCAAGCTGGGAGGTCAGGCGACCGTGCGCGGTGTCGGCGGCACCTGGAAGGACCTCACGGACAAGGTCAACCTGATGGCCAGCAACCTCACCGATCAGGTCCGCAACATCGCCCGGGTCGTCACGGCGGTCGCGAACGGCAACCTCAAGCTCAAGTTGACCGTCGAGGCCAAGGGCGAGATCGCCGCCCTGACCGACACGATCAACAACATGATCGACACGCTGGCCACCTTCGCCGACCAGGTCACCGGCGTGGCCCGCGAGGTGGGGGTCGAAGGACGACTCGGCGGCCAGGCCAACGTCCCGAACACGGCGGGCACCTGGAAGGACCTCACCGACAACGTCAATCTGCTCGCCGCCAACCTGTCGACCCAGGTCCGCGCCATCGCCGAGGTCGCGACCGCCGTGACCAAGGGTGACCTGACGCGCTCGATCCAGGTCGAGACGCGCGGCGAGGTGTCCGAGCTGAAGGACAACATCAACACCATGATCGGCAATCTGCGCTCGACCACCGACAGCAACCGGGAGCAGGACTGGCTCAAGACCAACCTGGCCCGGTTCGCAGGCCTCCTGCAGGGGCAGCGTGATCTCGCCGCCGTCGGCAACATGTTGCTCTCCGAGCTGGCCCCGCTGGTTCACGCGCACCAGGGCACGATCTATCAGATGCAGGCCGACGCCGACACGCACGCGCTCACCCTGCTCGCCAGCTACGCCCACCATGCGTCGGCCGAGACCCAGCGGTTCGCGCTGGGCGACGGGCTCATCGGCCAGTGCGCCATCGAGCAGGCGCGCATCCTGCTCGACGATGTGCCTGCCCGCTACTTCGACATCCATTCCAGCCTCGGGCAGACGCGGCCGACGAACGTCATCGTGCTGCCCGTGCTGTTCGACGGCGAGACCAAGGCCGTCGTCGAGCTGGCCTCGCTGCAGCCCCTTCACCCCCATGCACATCGGCCTCCTCGAACAGCTGACGCAGAGCACGGGCGTCGTGCTCAACACCATCGAGGCCACCATGCGCACCGAGCGGTTGCTCGCGCAATCGCAACAGCTCACCACCGAGTTGCAGACCCGCCAGACCGAGTTGCAGACGACCAACGAAGAGCTGGCCACCAAGGCCCGCCAGCTCGCCGAGCAGCGCTCAACAGCATCTTGATCCTCGGCCAGCAGCTCGCCTCCAACAGCGCCAAGAACCTCAATCCCAAGCAGATCGAGTTCGCCCGGAACATCCACTCGGCGGGAACCGACCTGCTCCACCTCATCACCGACATTCTCGACCTGTCGAAGATCGAGTCCGGCACCGTTACCGTGCACGCGGAGGAGGTGGCCTTCGCTGATCTGAAGGTGACGATCGAGCGCAACTTCGTCCACGTGGCCGAGAACAAGGCGTTGCCGTTCCTGGTGACGATCGATCCGACGCTGCCAGCCACGGTCTTCACCGACGCCAAGCGCCTTCAACAGATCCTGAAGAACCTGCTCTCGAACGCTTTCAAGTTCACGTTGCAAGGCAGGATCGACGTTCACGTGGGTGTCGCCCGCAACGGTTGGAACAGCGAGCATCCCGTGCTGTCACACGCGCCGGAGGTCGTGGCGTTCACGGTGACGGACACCGGCCTGGGCATCCCCGCCGACAAGCAGAAGATCGTCTTCGAGGCCTTCCAGCAGGCCGACGCTGGTACGAGTCGCAAGTTCGGCGGCACCGGGCTCGGGCTGGCGATCAGCCGCGAACTGGCCGCGCTGCTCGGCGGCGAGCTCCGGCTCACCAGCCATCCTGGGAGTGGCAGCACCTTCACGCTCTTCCTGCCGAGCGTCTATTCAGGAGCTGGCGTCGCGCGCCCCGTCGCTGGCCACGCCATCACCTCGCCGCACGCGTCGCCCGTGGGCGCGGAAGCGGTGCTCGACGACCGCGACGAGATCCAGGACAGCGACCCGGTGATGCTGATCATCGAGGACGACCCGCACTACGCGCGCGTGCTGCTCGATCTTGCTCGCCGGCGCGGGTTCAAGGGCGTCGTCGCCCAGCGCGGCAGTGTCGGCCTCGGCCTGGCCCGCCGGTACCACCCCGCCGCCATCTCGCTCGATGTCTTTCTGCCCGACATGCTCGGATGGACGGTGTTGAACAGCCTCAAGGTCGACCCCGCGTTGCGCCACATCCCGGTGCAGATCATCACGGTCGAGGAACAGCGCCGTCATGGCCTCGAACACGGCGCCCTGGGATATCTGGTCAAGCCCGGGACCACCGCCGAGCTCGAGGCGTCGTTCGACCGCCTCAAGTTCGCGGCGACCCCGCACGTCAAGCGCCTGCTCGTCTTGGAGGACAACGACACCGAGCGCCAGGCGATCGTGGACTTGCTCGGCCACGACGACATCGAGATCACCGCTGTGGGCACCGGGGGCGAGGCACTCGCGGCGCTCGTGAAGCACCACTTCGATTGCGCCGTGATCGACCTGCGCCTGCCGGACATGACCGGGTTCGAGCTACTCACCAGGATCCAGTCCACGAGCGTGCTGCGCGACCTTCCCGTGGTGGTCTTCACCGGCAAGGAGCTCACGCCCGCCGAGGAGGCGCAGCTCAAGCAGGTGGCCAAGAGCATCATCATCAAGGACGTCCAGTCCCCCGAGCGGTTGTTCGACGAGACCGCCCTGTTCCTCCATCGCACGATCGCGGCCCTACCCGAGGAGATGCAGGCGATGCTGGCGAAGTTGCACAACTCGACGGACATCCTCAAGGGGCGCAAGGTGCTGGTCGTCGACGACGACGTCCGCAACATCTTCGCGCTGGCCTCCGCGCTGGAGAGTCAGGAGATGGAGATCCTGACCGCCACCAACGGACAGGATGCCATCGAGATCGTGAACACCACCCCCGACCTCGCCGTCGTCCTCATGGACATCATGATGCCGGACATGGACGGCTACACGACGATCCGCGCGATCCGCGCGACCGGCCGCTTCCGCAACGTGCCGATCTTCGCGCTGACCGCCAAGGCGATGAAGGGCGACCGCGAGAAGTGCCTCCAGGCGGGCGCCTCGGACTACATCGCCAAGCCCGTCAACACGGACGAGCTGTTCTCGTTGCTGCGCTTGTGGTTGTTTCGATGACCCCACCGACGCCGAGCATCCACATCCTGCTGGTGGACGACGATGCCCGCAACCTCGTCGTCCTCGCGGCGATCCTCGAATCTCCCGAGTACCGGTTGATCCAGGCGCGGACGGCGGACGACGCCCTGAGAGCGGTGCTCACCCACGACTTCGCCGCCATCGTGCTCGACATCCAGATGCCCGACATGAACGGCCTGGACCTGGCGCAGCTCATCAAACAGCGGAAGCGCAGCCACGACATCCCGATCATCTTCCTCACGGCCTATCTCAACGAGGAGACCGACGTGCTGCGCGGCTATGGCGCGGGTGCGGTGGATTACCTCACCAAGCCGGTCAACTCCGAGATTCTCCGTTCGAAGGTCGCGGTGTTCGTGGACCTCTTCCGCAAGACGCGCCAGCTGGCCGAGCAGCACGAGGTCGTCGTTCGTGCCAACGCCGAAGCCCAGGAGGCCCGCCGCCTGGCCGAGGCGCGCGCCGAGGGGATCGAGCAGGCGTCGCGATTCAAGTCCAACTTTCTGGCCACGATGTCGCACGAGCTGCGGACGCCGCTCAACGGCATCATCGGATTCGCCGAACTCCTCGTCGACGAGAGGCCCGGCCCGCTGCTGCCAAAGCAGAAGGAATACCTCAACGACGTCCTCACCAGCGCCCACCACCTGCTCCAGCTCATCAACGACGTGCTCGACCTCGCCAAGATCGAGGGCGGCAAGACGGAGCTGCACCCGGTCCGCTTCTCCCTGGTCGGGGCCATCGCAGAAGTCCGGACCATCATCGAGGGCAGCTCCCGGAAAAAGGGGGTCGTGGTGAGGATCGCAGTCGACGAAGGCCTCGACACCGTCACGCTCGACCCGCAGAAGTTCAAGCAGGTGCTCTACAACCTGCTGTCCAACGCCGTGAAGTTCACCGACCAGGGTGGCGAGGTGGACGTCCACGCCTGCCGCCTCGACTCGGAGCGGATCGCGGTCGCGGTGCGCGACACCGGCATCGGCATTCGGGCCGAGGATGTCAGCCGCCTCTTCACCGAGTTCGAGCAACTGGAATCGGGCACTGGACGACGCTTCGACGGCACGGGCCTGGGCCTGGCCCTCACGAAGAAGATCGTCGAACTCCACGGTGGGCACGTCCGCGTCCAGAGCGAGCCGGGCCGTGGCAGCGTGTTCACGGTCGAGTTCCCGGTGCCGACAGAACCATGAACACCACGCGGTTGGCACGGGAAACGTGTGCGCTCGAACATGACCGGCAGCGCAGACGGCACATGATACGATGGACCTTTGGCAGCTTGGAGCGCGTGGTGACGTCCGATTGCATTGTCGACGAGCGGCCATGAAGGCCACCATCCTCGTGGTGGAGGACAACCCCACCAACCGGAAGCTCGTGGTCGATCTGCTCCGCTACGAGGGCTACGAGGTCGTGGAAGCTGTGGATGCAGAGGTGGCACAGCTCGTTCTCGCCGGCCCTCTACCCGACCTCGTCCTCATCGATATCGCCCTGCCCGGCATGGACGGACTCTCGCTCACACGGCTGCTCAGGACCGACGACCGCACCCGTCACCTCCGCATCGTCGCCCTCACCGCATCGGCGATGAAAGGCGACGAACAGCAGGCACTCGACGTCGGCTGTGATGGCTACATCACGAAACCCATCAACACCAGGGCGCTCCCAGCCCTGATCGCCGGGTTCCTGAGGAATCCGGACCAACGTGGATGACCGTGAACGCGATGAAACGGATCGTCGTCGCTGACGACAACGAGACGAACCGCCGCCTGTTGTCCGCGATCTTCGAGGCCGAAGGCTTCGACGTCGTCGTGACCGGCGACGGTGAAGCAGCGGTCGCCGAGGTCGAGGCGCGCCCGCCTGCCGCGGTCCTCATCGACCTGCGTATGCCGGGGATCGGGGGCATGGAGGCGCTCTCGCGCATCAAGAAGCTCGCCCCGGACATGCCCGTCGTCATCCTGACGTCGCATGGCGACGTCCCGGCCGCCGTCGAGGCCACGAAGCGTGGTGCATACGATTTCCTCATCCGTCCGATCCACCATGTCCAGCTCGTGATCACGGTGCGGCACGCGATCGAACAGCGCGTGCTCGAGATGGAGGTGAAGGGGTTGCGGCGGCGATTCGCGATCGGCGCCGCGCGCGCGCGGCTCGCAAGTGGGAGCGCGATGCAGGCCGTCGTCGACCAGATCGAGCAGGTCGCGCCGACGGATCTCACCGTGCTCGTCCACGGCGAGACCGGCACGGGCAAGGAGCTCGTGGCGCGGGCGATCCATCAGGCGAGCGCACGTCGCGACAAGCCGTTCGTCGCGATCGACTGTGGCGCGATCCCCGAAAACCTCGTCGAGTCCGAGCTCTTCGGCTACGAGCGAGGTGCGTTCAGCGGCGCAGATCGACGCAAGGATGGCCACTTCGTCCTCGCCAGCGGCGGGACGCTCTTCTTCGACGAGGTCGGCAACCTTCCCCTCGCGGCGCAGGCGACGATCCTGCGCGCGATCCAGGAACGCCAGGTGCATCCGCTCGGCGCCCCGCGAGCCTACGACGTCGACGTGCGCTTCATCGCGGCCACGAACGAGCTGCTCGAGGCGAGCGTCGCCACCGGGCGCCTCCGCGAGGACCTCTACTACCGACTCGCCGAGTTCGTCATCGCGATCCCACCGCTCCGCGAGCGTCGCGACGACATCGTCAGCCTGGCAGCGACGTTCCAGGAGGAGGCGAGCGCCGAATTTCATCGTCAGGTGAGCAGCATCGACGGCGAAGCGATCGCGTTGCTCGGCGACCATCCGTGGCCGGGCAACGTGCGCGAGCTCCGCAACGTCGTGCGGCGCGCGGTGCTCCAGGCGCGTGGGGCGGTGCGTGGCGCCGGCGACGTCCGCCCCCTCCTGGCAGGCCGCGCCGCCACCGAGCGCGGTGCGCCGACGAGCACGCGAACGCTCAAGGCGGTCGCCGAGGCCGCAGCCGCCGACGCCGAGCGAAGCGCGATCGAAGAAGCTCTCCGCACGACACATGGCAACAAGACCGCTGCGGCCCGACTGCTCGAGGTGGATTTCAAGACGCTCCACGTGAAGATGAAGCGGCTCGGGATCGAGCCCGGCGACTGACCCGTGTGATCCGTGTGATCCGAGGAGCGCACTCCAGAGAAGCATGGCCATGATTCCCGTACGCGCAGACAAGCCGCTGTGATTCCGAGCAGTTCGCGGTTGGCACGACGGACGCAGACCCGGTCACATGGCCGAGGAAGCTCACGATGATTTCGGTGAAGCACGGGTTCGCGAGCTTGCGAGATGTCTGGGCTGCTTGAAGCCGATCGATCAGAGCTCCCCTGCCAGAAGTTCTCGTCCTGGAGACGGCGGCTCCGAGTCCGCAGACCAGCGTCGGTTTCACCGGATGATGGAGAATGACCTCGAGGCGTCGGTCGGGCACCGCACCCAAACGATCCCGCGGCTGATCGGCGTCATCCTGCACGAGCCGAGCGGCGCCATTCAGTACGCCAACCCGGCCGCCGAGGAGCTCCTGGGGCTCACCCTCGCCCAGGTCTACGGGCGCGGCGCCCTCGATCCCCGGTGGGGCCTGGTGGGGCTCGATGGCGGCCCGCTGACACCCGACGAGCTCCCCTTCGAGGTCGCCGCGCGGATCGGCACGCCATGCACGCGATTGCTCGGCGTCCGACACGCCAGCGGTGTGCAGGTCTGGCTGCAGGTTTCGGCCGATCCGATCGGCGCGTCCGTCAGCGGACGGACCGCGGTCGTCACGACGTTCACGGACGTGTCCGTCGAGCACGACTCGCTCGTGGCGCTCGAGGAGCGCCGCGTGATGCTCGAGCGGGTCAACGAGGCGGTGCCCGGCGTGCTCTTGCAAGGCGAGCTCGGTGTGGACGGCCACCTCCAGATCATCTACGTGAGCTCCGGAGCGCGCGAGTACCTGGGGTGTTCACCCGTCGAGCTCCGGGATGACCTCACCGTGCTCGTCGGGCGCCTGCATCCCGACGACGGCTCGAGGTTCCTGGCCGAGCTTGCCGCCCAGGTCAACCGCGGGCCGAGCACCTTCGACCAGGTGCTCCGCCTCCGGATCGGCGACGACGCTTGGCGCTCCCTGCGCGTTCGAGCGAAGTCGCGCGAGACGCAGGGCCGCACGGTGTGGACCGGGGTGGCGCTCGACGTCACCGACGAGCGCCGGCTCGAGCAACAGGTCCTGATCGCGCAACGACGCGAGGGGATCGGGGCGGTGACCGCCGGCATCGCCCACAACTTCAACAACGCGCTCGCCGTGATCCTGCCGAGCTTGACCGAGCTGACCTCGGTCGTGCCCACCGATCACCGGGAGATGCTCGACGACGCCCTCGCCGCGTCGCGCAACGCGGTGGAACTGGTCAAGCGCCTGATGACCGTGGTGCGCGGCTCCACGCAGGAGCCCGCGGAGCCGTTCGACGTGGTCCCGTTGCTCCGCGAAGCCGTCGGGCTCGCCAAGCAGATCTTCCGCAACGAGGTCGCGCTGGTGACCAACGTCACGATCACCACCGCGCCGGTCCGCGGCAACCGTCCCAACCTGCAGCAGGTCCTGCTCAACCTGCTCATCAACGCGCGCGACGCGCTCGTCGACCGGCCGAACGCCCGTGTCGAGATCGACATCATCGCGGGCGTCACCCTCGGGCTTCCTCAGGTCGAGGTGCGCATCCGCGACAACGGCATCGGCATGAGCGAGGACACCCTGCGGCGCCTGGGCGAGCCGTTCTTCACCACCAAGGCCTCCGGCGAAGGCACCGGCCTCGGCCTCGCGACCGCGTTCGCCACCGTGCGTGGCTTCGGTGGGCAGCTCACCTGCCAGTCGACGCCGAACGTCGGCACCGAGTTCATCATCCGCTTGCCGCTGCGCGCATCGGAGCCGATGGCCACCGTCGCGCAGCCTGCCAAGACGGTCCTGCAGCACG
The DNA here is from genome assembly GCA_026387715.1 of Pseudomonadota bacterium. Taxonomy (GTDB): domain Bacteria; phylum Myxococcota_A; class Polyangia; order Haliangiales; family Haliangiaceae; genus JABFXX01. The sequence goes on along the minus strand of JAPLLF010000126.1, from coordinate 6,708 downwards.
GTCGCGTCCTGATCGTCGACGATGATCGGGCGGTGCGCCGGCTCGTCGGGTTGGTGCTCGGGCGGCGGGGCTTCGACACCGTCGAGGTCGACTCGGGCGAGGCCGCGCTGGCCACGCTCGCGACCGCCGCGCCGTTCGATGTCGGGATCGTCGACCTGTCGCTTGGCAACGGGATGTCCGGGGAGCGCCTGCTGGAGCAACTCCATCGCGACCACCCCACGTTGCCGGTGGTGATCATGTCCGGGTTCGTCGACGCGCCCGAGCGCTTGACCGCGGCGACCGCCATCCTCGAGAAGCCGATCGTGCCCGACACGCTCGTGGCCCTGCTCGCCGATATCATCCGGCGGAGCGCGGATTTGGCCCGAAGCCCCGACGCGCGTGTCACCGGCACAGGGGACATGAGCCATGCCACCCACGCCTGAACCCGAGGCGATCCGCGCGTTCCTCGCGGACGTGATCGAGGTGCTCCACGAGACCACCGGCGTGACCGCCGTGTTCGACCTGGGGCCTGGCGTGCCGCGCGAGGAGGAGATCACGATCATGATCCACGCGCGCGGCGACCTCTGCGGCCTGAGCTGGACGTTCCCGGTCGCGCTCGCGCGTGCTGCCAGTCGGCACATGGTGCCCGGCCTCGAGTTCGATCGCGCGATCTGCGAGGTCGTCGCGAGCGAGATCGCGAACATCGTCACGGGTCGGGGGGCCACCGTGCTCGAGCAGCACGGCATCACCATCGCGATCGCGACCCCCGAGGTCGGCGACAGGTTCGACGACACCGAAAACACGCGGGCGCGGCTCGCGACGATCTACGGGCCGATCGACGTCGTGTTCCACGAGCTCGCGCCCGCGACCGTGCAGCGACGTGAACCGCTAGTGACCTTGGTTGCCGGTATCATCAACCGCTGAGGTCGCGGCCGCGGCTTCGTCGAGCACGATGTCCTCGAGGTCGGCCTGCGGGCGCACGAGGTTGCGCTCCTCCTCGTCGGGACGGCTCGGGAACAGCGGCGGCGGATACATCGCGCGTGCCTTGGCCGACGCCTGGCCCCAGATCAGGAACATCACCGCCCAGCCGGTCGGCATCCAGAAGCACAGCTCCGGGTAGTGCATCGCGAAGCCGCACACGTAGCCGGTCATGATCAGCGCGAACAGGATCGCGCTGACGAGCTTGTTCTTCGTCATGCCGACCTTCGGCATCGGCAGGCGCGAGGCCATCAGGTAGCCGCCGATCGCGATCGCGATCGGGAAGTAGTGCCACGCCCCCAGCGGCGTCTGGAACGAATCGCCGAACAGCTTCGCGCCGCCGAAGTTCGACGCCGCGAGGTCGTAGCGATCGTACTTGAGCATCACGAGGAACCAGATCGCGAGCAGGCCGCCGGTGAGCGTCGTCGGGAACCCGAAGAACATCTTGGTCGCGACCTGATCGTCGGTGAGCACGTTGTAGCGGGCGAGCCGGAACACCGCGCACAGCATGTAGCCGCCGCAGATCACGAACAGCACCGTGTGCCAGGAGCCGGTCTGGAACGGTAGGTCGGTGCGCGACGACAGATAGGTCAGGAACAAATAAGCGGGCGCGACGCCGAAGTTGAGGAAGTCGGCGAACGAGTCGAGCTGCATGCCGAGTTCGCTCGTGGCCTTGAGCGCGCGCGCGACCACGCCATCGATGCGGTCGGTGAGGACCGCGTAGATGATCATCCACGCCGCGAGCGACGGATCGCCGTTGGCGGACGAGCGCAGCGACACGAGCCCGAAGATCATCGACGACAGCGTGACCAGGTTCGGCGCGAGGTAGCGCAGGACGCGGGTGACCTTCATGGCGTGGGCTTCTTGTTCTGGGAGCTCGACGCCGAGCTCGACGCCGAGCTCGACGCCGCCTGATCCATCAGGCGCGCGTACAGGCGTGGTCCGAGGCTGTCGGTCATCATCCCCTCGACGGTTTGCGTGATCTGCGCCTCCGGATCACCTTCGCGATACACGAACTTGATGGCCATACCCGCTTCCTCTCCGTCCGTCGCGGAGATGATCCGCTGGACTTCGCCGTGGATCGTCAGCGGCTCTGCCAGATTCGGCACGAAGAGCTTGAACAAGAACTCCGTGCCGATCGGTAGCGGCCGGCTCGTCTTGATGAACGTGCCGCCCCGCGAGATGTTCTTGGTGTAGTCGGCGAAGAACGTGTTGATCCGCTTGTACTCGACCTTGAGCTCGATCGGACGACGCGCCTCGGCGCGGCGATCGCGATCGCTCGCCGGTGCCTGCGCCACCGCTGATGCGGGTCGCGATGACGAATCGTCGTCGGCCACGGCTCACCATATCACGGTGAGATCGTGAGCGCGCGGGCCACGCTCCGGTCGATGGGCCGCACGCCGCGCCTGTGGATCTGGGGCGCGGTGCTCGTCGTCCACGGACTCGTCGTCGGGACGGTCCCGCTGTTCGGGGTCCTCGGGTTCGAGCTCGCGCTGGCGACCTCGGTCGTCGCGGCGATCCTCGGGCTCGACGTCGGCGCCGCCTTCGCGCGCGCCCGCACACGCCAGCGCGCCTCCTCTCCCTCGACCGTGCTCGATCGCGCCGCGTTCGCGGGCCGGGCGGTGGCGCACAGCACGGCGACCGCCGCGCTGCTGGCGGTGGGGCTGATCCTGATCCCCGCGGTGATCTGCGCCGTGCGCGGCCTCTGGGTGCGCACCTGCGACTGGTCGTTCGGCCTGCACGCCTACCTCGCGCTGCCGATCGCGACCGCCGCGCTCGCCGGGGCGCTCGGCCACCTGCTCGGGCTGGTCGTCGGGCCGCGGCGGTTCGCCGGCGCGATCGTCGCGCAGCTACCCCTCCTCCTGCTCGCCGGCTACGGCCTCTATCGGTTCCACGCGGCGCCGCCGGTGTTCACCTACAACCCGATCGTCGGCTACTTCCCCGGCAACCTGTACGACGAGAACGTGCAGCTGGGCAGCCCGCTCGCGTGGGCGCGCGTCGAGCAGCTCGCGTGGGTGATCGCCCTCGGCGCGCTCGTCGCGATGCGGTTCGACGTCCCGAGCTTCCGGGTGCGGTGGCGCGTGCCCCGCCCCGCCGGCCGGCGGCTCGGGGCGCTGGCGCTCGCGCTCGGCGCGGCCGCCGGCGCGACGCTGCTTCACGTCAACGGCGGCGCGCTCGGCTTCAAGATCGACGCCGAGGACATCCAGGCCGAGCTCGGCGGCCGGCTCGAGACCGCGCACTTCGTGATCCACTACGCCACGACGAAGGCCATCGAGGACGACCTCGCGCTGATCGCCGCCGATCACGAGTTCCGCTACGCGCAGGTCGTCGCCCAGCTCGGCGTCGAGCCCCCCGAGAAGATCCACTCGTACTACTTCGCGACCACCGCGCAGAAGGCGCGCTGGATCGGCGCGCGCGACGTCGAGATGGCCAAGCCGTGGCGTCGGGAGATCTACCTCGATCACCGCGCGTTCCCGCACCCGTCGCTGCGCCACGAGATCGCGCACGCGGTCGCGAGCGTGTTCGGCGACGAGATCTTCGGCGTCGCGATGCAGAAGATCCTCGGGCTGCCGATCCTCGTCAACCCCGGGCTCGTCGAGGGGCTCGCGGTCGCCGTCGACTGGCCGGGCGGCTACGACCACCCGACGCCGCACGAGTCGGTGCGCGCGATGACGGCGATGGGCATGACGCCCACGATCGCCGAGCTGCTGTCGCTGCGCTTCCTCAGCGTGTCGAGCGCGCGCGGCTACACGACGGCGGGCTCGTTCCTACGCTTCCTGCTCGATCGCTACGGCGCCCCGCCGCTGCGCGCGCTCTACCACTCCGGCGGTGACTTCGACGCCGCGTACGGCCGATCGCGCGCGACGCTCGAGGGCGAGTGGCGCGCGATGATCGACACGATCCGCGTCCCGCCCGAGGCGGTCGAGGCGTCGCGCGAGCGGTTCCGGCGCGGCGGCATGTTCTCGCGGCCGTGTCCGCACGCGATCGCCGCCCGCCACGAGCGCGCCGGCGAGCTGCTCGGCGAGGGTGATCGCAAGGGCGCGATCGCCGAGCTCCGCGACGTGTGCACCGACGCGCCCGCCGAGCCGCGCTACCGCATGGAGCTCGGCGACTACCTCATCGGCGGCGCGGCCGCCGACCAGGCCGAGGCCGAGGCGATCTGGACCGCGCTCGCCGCCGGCGGCGACGACGACGCCACCGGGCCCGCCGGGTCCGACGTGACTCCGACCGTACGCGCCGAGGCGTACGAGCGGCTCGCGCGCGTCGCGACCGGCCGCGGCGATCGCGCGCGGGTGCGCGCGCTGATCGCGCACGCGCGCGAGCTGCCCGTCGACAGCGGGGCGCGCCGCCAGCTCGACGCCGAGGCGTTCGCGCTCGATCACACCGGGCCTGCCGGCGACGCCCTGCGCGGCTACTTCTTCGGAACGCCCGCGACGTCCGCGACCTCCACGACCTCCAACGACGGGATGACCCCGGCCGCGTGGGCGCTCACCGCGACGGTGGCCGAGCCCCTGCTCGGCTTCGCGCACTACCTCGCGGGGCTCCAGGCGATGAACACGGGCGACTGGGCGCGGTCCGCCAGCGAGCTCGATCGCGCGCTCGACCTCGGCCTACCGGGCCTGGCGTTCGTGAAGAACGCCGCCCGCAAGCTGATCATCGCGGCGTATCGCGCCGGCGACCGGGTACGTGCCGGCAAGGCGATCGCGTGGCTCGCGAGCGGCCAGATGACCGCCGCCGATCGCCTGCTCGCCGACGACTGGCAGGCGCGCCTGCTGTTCGACTTACATCCCTGAGAGGAACAGCCAGCGATGGCCGTCCCACTCGAGGACGAGCTGGTTCTGGTCGCGCTTGTCGGGGCGCTGGCTCTTGCCGAACGCGTTCATGATCGTGAAGCTCGCGTCGATCATCACGTCGACGGCCGCGCGGCAGCCGACGGCGAGCTCGCTCGCGCAGCTCTGGCGCACCGCGACGTAGCGCACCGAGTAGCGAATGTCGGTCGCCTTCGCGAGCCGCGTGAGCAGCACGTTGCGCAGGCCCTCGTAGCCGTAGTCGTCGCTACCGGACGGCGTGCCGCTGTCCTCCCAGTACTGCTTGTGGGCCATCAGCATCAACGCGTCGGCATCGCCGTGCTCGACGTTGAGCCGGTACGCCTCGCAGGTGTCGAGGACGGACTTGTTCATCGCGGAGTACGGAACCTGGGTTCCGGCGACGAACTGCACGGGCTTCGAGCACGCGGTGAACGACGCGATCGCCCCGAGCGCGAGTGACATCACGAGGAATCGGTTCATGCGCGAATCCAACCTGCTACAAAATCCAAGCCAAGCCGAATCGGTACGTAGCAACGGCGCGACGCTACAACAGCGACGACAGCACGCCAAGGGCAGGACCCCGCCAAGCCTCGACGCGCGCCAAAAATGCACGGAAGTCCTTGTCCGGGTTGTCGACCCTTGCCAAATAGACATCGGTGATGCGGGTGATGGTGAAGCGGGTCGCCGCGAGCCGCACTTCGATAGGTAGCGCGAGGGCATCGCCGGCTGGCAGCGGCCGCACCCGCCGGTAGCCGTCGATCAGCTCCTGGACGAGGTCGAACCGGAACCCGTCGTCCCAGCACCAGTCGTTGATGCAGACCGCGAGGTCGTAGGCGAGGCTCCCGCCCGAGGCCTGCTCGAAGTCGAGGACCGCCGAGATCGCCTCGCCGTCCCACAGCACGTTGTCGCGAAACAGATCGCCGTGGATGAAGCCGGTGGTCGCGCCCGCGCGCACGTCGCGGGCCGCGGCGGCGCGCGCGAGCTCCTCGCCGCACACCACGATCGCGTGGGCGAGCTGGGGATCGTCGGTGGCGCGGAACGTCGCGAACCGCGTCGCGAGGTGGGCGTCGTCGTAGATGCTGCGGCGCCGCCAGGCGGGCGGCAGCTCGAGCCCGAGGCGGTGCAGGTCGGCGAGCGCCGCGCCGAGGATCGCGACGCGCGCCGCCGTGACCTCGGCCGGCGCGAGGTGACGACCCGGGCGCCACGGGAACACGCTCACCCACTTGTCCCCGAGCGCCGCGTACGGTCGCGGCTCGTGGTCGGTCGCGCGCGCCACGAGCGGCGGCGGCGTGACGAACCCGCGCGCCGCCAGCGCGCCGACGAGGCGCGCCTCCCACGCGACGTCGACCTCGGCCTTGCCCTCGTTGACGCGCACGAAGTACCGATCGCGATCGGTGCGCACGAGGAAGTTCGAGTTGATCGTGCCCTCCGCGATCGGCTCGAACGCGACGACGGATCCCAGCTCGAAGGCACGCGCGATCGCGACCACGTCCGCCTCGCCGAGCCGCGTGAACACGCCCACGGATCGACCGTACCAGATCTGTTCTCGGAGTAGAGTAGCCGCCGTGGTGGAGGAGTCCGAACGGGCGCAACTGATCGAGCGCCACATCGACATCCCGGTGCGCGCCGCCAAGATGGTGTTCCCCCGCGTGAAGGAGCACGTCGAGTTCGACGAGCTCGTGTCGCTCGGCAACCAGGGGCTCGCCGAGGCGGCGTCGCGCTACGACCCCACCCGGGGAGCGTCGTTCTCGACGTTCGCGTGGTACCGCGTGCAGGGCGCGATCATCGATGGCATCCGCCGGATGACGACGTTGCCGCGCCGCGTGTGGCAGCGGCTCGTCGCGCTGCGCGCCGCCGCCGACTACCTCGAGCAGCGCGGCGAGCGCGACCAGGGCGCCGCGGCGCAGGGCATCGCGCCGGCCCAGGGCGCCGACGCGCTCGC
>JAPLLF010001047.1 GCA_026387715.1 Pseudomonadota bacterium | reverse complement strand
GTCGACCGAACCTCGCGGTGGGGAATCGGGGATCGACCCGTACGGCGCGGGTGCGACCGGCGGCGGCTGGCTCGGGCGCGTCGACGGGATCGACGACATCGGCCGCGGCCGCGCCGGCGCGCGCGCGGACGGCACCAGCGCGTCCGCGCCGAGCCGCGACGGCTCGATCTGCGCGAGCGTGGGCACCAGCGACGGCAACGCCGCGACCGGCGGCGCCGGGCTGGCGGGCGGCGCGATCGCCGCCAGCTCGAGGCCGGCCATCGTGTGCGACGGCAGCTGGGTCGAGCGCAGCCGCTTGATCACCGCGCGCACGGCGGCGAGCGTCGGCCGCGCGTCGGGGTCCTTCGCGAGCATCGCCTCGACGAGCTGGATCAGATCGTCGGGCAGCTGCGGCAACAGCAGGCGGAGCGACGGCGGCGGCTCGGACGCGTGCGCCTGCAAGGTCTCGAACGGCGTCTTGCGCGTGGGGAACGGCCGGCGCCCGGTGAGGATCTCGAAGGTCAGCACCCCGAGCGCGTAGAGGTCGGTGCGGTAGTCGACCGGCTTGCCGCGCGCCTGCTCGGGCGACATGTACTCGGGCGTGCCGAGCATCAGGCCGGTCTTGGTGCGAAACGACGCCTCGAGGCCCGACTCCGGCATCAGCTTGCACAGCCCGAAGTCGAGCAGCTTCACCTCGGGCCAGCGCCCGTCGTGGCGGACGAGGAAGATGTTGTCCGGCTTGAGGTCGCGATGGACGAAGCCCTTGTCGTGCGCGGCCATCAGCGCCGACGCGGTCTCCTCGATGACGGACGCCGCCTCGCTCGGGTGCAACGCCCCGCGCTTGAGGCGCGCGCGCAGCGGCTCGCCGACGAGGAGATCCATCACGTGGTACGCGCGCCCGTCGGGCGTCTGCCCGAACGCGAAGATGTCGATGATGTTGGGGTGACCGATCTGGTTCACCGCGCGGGCTTCCTGGATGAACCGCTCCAGCGTGGTCGCCGACGTCGACACCTCGGTCCGGAGCACCTTGATCGCGGCGCGCTTGCCGATCACCGGGTGCGTCGCGCTGTACACGACGCCCATGCCGCCGCGCCCGACCTCCCCGTCGATGATGTAGCCGCCGATGTCCGCGCCGGGCCCGACGCCCTTGAGCTCGAACAGCGTGGCCTCGGCGTCGTCCTCGTCGTCCTCGTCGGCGTCGGGCCCGCGCCTCTCGTCGTCCTCGTCCTCCTCCACCTACAGCGTCTCGAGGAAGGCGATCAACGCGGCGCGCTCGTCGGACCGCAGCGCGCGGACCCGCGCGACCGAGGCGGCGGCCTCGCCCCCGTGCCACAGGATGGCCTCGGCGAGCGTGCGCGCGCGGCCGTCGTGGAGGAACGTCGCGTCGGGCGACACCCGCTTGGCGAGCCCGATGCCCCACAGCGGCGGCGTCCGCCACTCGATCCCGCGCGCGAGGAAGTCGGGGCGCGAGTCGGTGAGCCGGTCGCCGACGTCGTGCAGCAGCAGATCCGTGAACGGATGGATCGTCTGGTTGGCGAGCGCCGCGATCGCGTGATCGCCGGTCTCGAGGGTGCGCACGTGGCACGACGCGCAGCCGACCTCGTCGAACAGCTCGCTGCCGCGCTGCGCGCGCGCGTCCATCGGCGCCTGCGCCGGCACCGCGATCGTCGACACGAAGAACACGGTGTCGTCGAGCTGTTCGTTCTGCACGTCGAGCTGGTTGTCGGCGTCGTGGAAGATCCGGTTGGGCAGGCCCATGTCGGCGGCGAACGCGCCGGCGGTCTGGAGCTGGAGGTTCGCCGCGCTCGCCTTGTGCCCGAACCGCCCGACGGTCGTCGTCTGGGAGACCGGATCCCACACCTCGTTCGCGCGCCCCGAGATCCCATCGCCGTCGAGATCGTCGGGATCGGCGAGCCCGCGGATCGTGTCGGCCGACACCGCGTCGAGCAAGCCGAGCCCGAACACCGGCGGCGCCTGGCGATACGACAGCAGCATGCCGCTCGGGAACGGCGCGCCGTTGGGGCTCTGGAGCGCGAGCCGCGGATCGCGGAGCTCCTCGTACGTGCCGTTGTCGTAGTAGTCGTCGAACGTGACCCAGTTCAGCTCGACGTAGGCCTCCGGCAGACCGGTCGACGCGTGATCCTGGAGCTGCGTGCCGAACCCGGGCACCGGCACCACCCCGCCGGGCACCTCGGGCGTGCCCTCGAGCAAGCTGCAGCGCACGAGCGCCTGGGACGACGGCGCCGCCTGGCCGATCTGCGACAACCCGCGGCCGTTGCCGCCGTGACAGGCCACGCACGCGTTGTTGTTGAACAGCGGCCCAAGCCCCTGGTGATCCCACGCGAAGTCGAATGGGCCGCGCCCGAGCTCGAACCGGCGACGACCCGCGTCGTCGAGGTTCGCCAGCGGATGGGTGAACGCGAGCGCGCTGCGATCGTCGACGGTCGTGTCGCCGCCGAGCCGATCGGTCCCGTCCTGGTTGTCGCCACAGGCGGGCACGCCGAGCGGGAGGAGCGGGAGGAGCGCGAGGACCTGGAAGGGGATCGATCGCACCGGATCTGCAGCGTACGGGAAATCGCTTGACCGTGCATTTGGCGATCGTGTATCTCCACAGGAAATGAAAGTGACTTTCAAAATCTATCCAGGCGGGTCGCGTGGCGCGTAGCCTGGCGGTGGGGATCGCGATCGTGATGCTGCCGACGCTGGCTGGCGCGAATCCCCATCCGCTGCCGTTCTCGTACGGCTACGAGACGCTCCCCGAGGACGAGCTCGAGCTCGAGCAGACCATCGATCTGATGCCCTCGCGGGTCGCCGTCGAGCAGCCCGACGGCACGCTCGACAGCGTCACCGACGTCGGCGCGAAGCTGCAGACCGAGGTCGAGTTCGGGATCACCGATCACCTCGAGGCCGGCTTCTACTTCACGTTCAAGCAGGAGGCCGGGGCGTCGCCCACCCTGCAGTTCGACGGCGTCAAGCAGCGCCTGCGCTACCGGATCGGCGAGGCCGACGATCTCCCCGTCAACCTCGGCATCTACCTGGAGATCTCCGAGTTCCACGACGAGCTCGAGCTCGAGCAGAAGCTCCTGCTCGCCAAGCGGTTCGGCGACCTCAACCTGATCGCGAACCTGTGGGTCGAGCAGGAGTACGCGTGGCAGTCCGGCGCCTGGGAGTACTTCTACAATCCGACCGCAGGCGCGACCTACGAGCTGTCGACCAAGCTCGCCGTCGGCCTCGAGTACTGGGCGCGCGGCCGGTTCGACAAGAGCGAGGACGGCACGCGCGAGGCGACGCACCACTACCTCGGCCCCACCGTTCAGGTCCAGAGCGGCAAGGCGTTCCTGTCCGTCGGCGCGTACCTCGGGCTCGATCAGCTCGGGGACCCGGCGGTCACGGGCGATCCATACGGCAAGCTCTGGATCCGGACGGTGCTCGGCGTCGATCTCTGAGATCTCGTGACACCATCGGACGGCGTGACGAAACGAGACGAGGCGACGGTGAACGCGCGCCCGAAGTCGGGGCCGAGTTCTCCTGCCACCGACGCCGGTGCCGAGGCCGAGGCCGGCGTTCCGGCCGGCGCGTTCGATCCGCCAGCCGTGCCGAGCGCGCGGTTCACCGAGCACGGCGAGCTCGGCCGCGGCGGCATGGGCCGCGTCGCCGACGCGCGCGACGAGGTGCTCGGGCGCGACGTCGCGATCAAGCACATGCTGTCGACCGAGGCCGTCGACCTCGCGCGGTTCGAGCGCGAGGCGCGGATCACCGCGCGCCTCGAGCATCCGAGCATCGTCCCGCTGTACGACGCGGGGCGGAACGCGGACGGCTCGCCGTTCTACGTCATGCGCAAGGTCGACGGCCGCCCGCTCGACCAGCTCGTGGACGACGGCGCCGCGGGCGAGACCCTGGTGCCGAACATGCTCGCGGTGTGCGACGCCGTCGCGTTCGCGCACGCGCGCGGCATCATCCACCGCGACATCAAGCCGACGAACATCCTCGTCGGCGCGTACGGCGAGACGCTGCTGATCGACTGGGGGCTCGCGCGCGAGCTGGACGCCGTCCCCGACGCGGGCAGCTCGTTCGGCAGCATGCCCGCCGCGGCCGGCGCCGGCGGGATCCCACCCAGCGACGGCGACCTCGGCACGCTGACCCGCGTCGGCACCGTCGCGGGCACACCGGGCTTCATGGCGCCCGAGCAGGCGCGCGGCGAGCACCTCGCTCGCCAGGTCGACGTGTTCGCGCTCGGTGCGACGATGTTCTACATCCTGTCGCGCCAGCCGCCGTTCGCGTCGTTCGACAGCGGCACCGAGATGCTCGCGCAGGTCGCGGCCAATCGCACCCCGCGCTGGGAGCGGCTGCCCAAGCAGACCCCCGCGGATCTGCGCGCGATCCTGGTCAAGGCGATGGCGCCACGGGTCGAGGATCGCTACGCCGATGCCGGCGCGCTGGCCGCGGACCTCCGGCGGTTCGTCACCGGCAACCTCGTCGGCGCGCACCGCTACGGGCGCCTCGAGCAGCTCCGTCGGTTCGGGCGTCGACATCGCGCGGCGGTGGTCGTCGCGGGCGCGGGCCTCGCGATCGTGGGGATCGTCGCGCTCCTCGCCATCCGCCGCGTGATCGTCGAGCGCGACGGCGCGACCACGGCGCGCGACGCCGAGCGGACCGCGCGCGCGTTCGCCGAGCAGCGCCAGCAGGAGGCGGTCGACAACGCGGACACCCAGCTGATCGCCCGCGCGGCCCTCCAGGCCGAGGACGATCCGGTCGCCGCGATCACGACGCTGCGGACGCTGCGCGCGGGCTCCCCGCGATGGCCGGCCGCCGCGACGGTGCTCGAGGGCGCGCGCCTGCACGGGATCCCGTTCGGCTTCGCCAACGACCAGCAGATCTACCGCGTGGCGATCGCGCCCGACCGGCCCCGCGCGTTCTCGATCGACATCGCGAACCACCTCGCGATCTACGATCTCGTCGCCCACACGCGCGCGGCGTGGCGCGACGTCGGGCGGCCGATCCAGAGCGTCTGGCTGGACGGCAAGATCGCGCTCGTCGAGCAGGCCCAGGTGCGCCTGTTCGACGATCGCGGCGACGTCGTCGAGACGGTTCCGACGCCGTCCACGCTCGACGCCGCGTGGGGCGACGACCACGGCACGCTCTGGGTGCGGGGCAAGAGCGACGCGACGGTGTTCCAGCTCGATGGTGGCCCCGCCGCGCGCACGTGGCGACCGATCATGGCGCACGTCGACGAGGTCGAACCGGATCTCACCCTCGAGCGCGCGATCGTTCGCCGCGGCGGGGTGGTGTCGGTGTGGACGCCCACCCAGGAGTATCCCCTCCTCGCGGATCACCGCGGCTCGTTCGTCACCACGTTCGGCCACGCCTGGGTCGCCCTCACGGTCGGAGGCGGGATCGAGCAGTGGCGCTTCGACGGTACCGCCTACACGCGCGCCGAGCGCTGGGAGGCGAAGTACCTCATGATGCTGGGCACGCTCGGCGACGCGCCGGTGGCGTTCGCGGATCGGCGGCTGTTCCAGCTCAACCGCCGCGGGGGCATGCTGCCGCTGCGGTTCGCGCCCGAGATGCTGTTCACCACCGGGCGTGGCGCGATCGTCACGACCGAGAGCGGCGAGATCCGGTTGTTCGACGCCGCCGGCGACACGACGATCGGCCGCGGCGCCCGGCGGTATCGCAGCGTCGCGTGGTCGGAGGATGGCCGCTTCGTCGTGGCGGCCACCGACGGCAACGACGTGGTCGCGTGGGATCTCACGACGTTCCGGCCGCGCACCCACCTGCTCGCCTCGAACCGCGTCGTGCTCGCGGTCGAGCCCACCGCGATCTGGTCGCGCGCGGAGGACGAGGTGCTGCGCCGCGACCTCGCGACCGACGTGGAGACCCGGGAGCTCGAGAGCATGGCGGTCAGCGCGATCGCGATCTCGCCCGACCAGCGGTGGCGCGTGGCCCTCGACATGGGCGCGACCCACGTCTTCGATCGCGAACGTCGCAAGGACTTCTCGTTCTCGCCCGGACCGCTCCACGTCCAGCCCGCGGGCGTGCTGGTCGCCGAGGGCGCGGTCATCCGGCGGTTCAGCGCGACCGAGCCCGACGGCGCCGTGGTCGGGACGTTGCCGTTCGTCCCCGGGCTGGTGGTCGCCGCGGACGCCGAGATCGTCGGCCTCGATCACGACATCGCGCGCTACCAGACGACCACCAAGGCGCTGACCGTGATCCCCACCGACCGCCGCCTCGATCAGGCGGCGCTGTCCGCGGGGCACGTGCTGTACGTCATCGCCGACGGCGAGCTCCTCCTCGTGCGCGGCTCCCAGCTCGTGCCGATCACGACCTCGCGCCCCTGTACGAGCATGCGCTGGGTGGGGGACGTGCTGATCGCGAAGTGCGCGAACGCGCTGTTCGAGGTCCAGGACACGCGCGCGCGACCGATCGCGAGCGACGTGCGCGCGTGGTCGGCCTCCGGCACGCTGGTGAGCTACGAGACGCCGCGCAACCAGGTCGTCGTGCTCGATCGCGCGACGGGCGTCCACACGACCCTCGACGCGAGCCTCGCGTACAACACGCCCCTGCTCGTCACCGCCGACCGCGTCGTGTTCGAGTCGGCGGAGCGCACCGGCGGCCGACACGCGATCGTCGAGTACAGCTGGCGCCCGGTGTCGACCGAGGCCGAGCTGCGCGCGCGGCTGGCGCGCGTGACCAACGTGGGCGCGGTGACGTGGCCCGAGCGCTGAGCCGCGCCCGTCAGACGACGAGCTCGTCGCCTTCGCGCGCGGGCACGATCTCGAGGCCGTGCGGCGTCGCGAGCTCGCGACACTTGACGATGATCGCGTCGACGTCGTCGTCCGTGTAGTCCTGATCGTAGTGGAACGTGACGAGCCGCTTGACGTTGGCCGCGAGCGCCGCGGTGATCGCCTCCTCGTACGACGAGAAGCCCCGGTTGCGGCGGGTCGCCTGCTCCTCGGGACGATACGTCGTGTCGTGCAGGAGCACGTCGGCGTTCGCGTAGTGCGCGATCGCCTCGGCCGGCGGGCCGCTCTCGGGATAGCCGACGTCGCTGGCGTAGACGAACGTCTTGCCGTGCTCCTCGATCCGGAACGACAGCGCCTTGGCCGCACCGTGATCGTGCTCGCGCGCGGTCACCGTGAGGCCCTCGGCGTCGAACGAGGCGCCCGAGCGGACCGCCCGGACCTCGAAGTTCGCCGAGAAGTTCTTCAGGGTCTGCAGCGGGGAGAAGTTCGGATCCATCTGGCCCTCGAGGATGCTCTCGAGGACGCCGTCCGAACCGCCGGGGCCCCACAGCGTGAACTGGTTGCCGTTGATGAACACCGGCGGGAAGAACCCGAGCCCCTGGATGTGGTCCCAGTGCGTGTGCGACAAGAGGATCGACGCGCGCCCCTGGCCTCGCGCGAACTCGCTGGCGAGCAGCGAGTTGCCGAGGTGCATGAGCCCGGTGCCCATGTCGATGATCACGAGGCCGCCGGTCGCCGTCGTGATCGACACGCACGCGGTGTTGCCGCCGTAGCGGTTGGTCTCGGGGCCGGGCGCGGGGATCGAGCCGCGCACGCCCCAGAAGCGGATCTTCACGTGTCCCCCAGCATGATCTCGAGCCCCTCGTACGCGCTCACGATCGTGAACGGATCGTGCGCGTCGATCACGACCTGGCGGTACTGCGCGAGGATCAGATCGTTCTCGTCGTCGGACCGCATCGGCGCATGGTGGAACAGCGCGACCTGCTTCACCTTGGCCTCGCGCGCGATCTCGAGCGCGTCGTCGGGGCGCGAGTGGCCCCAGTGCGGGCGCACCGTGTACTCCGCGGGCGTGAACTGGGTGTCGTAGATCAGGAGGTCGGCGTTCCTGGCGAGCGCGACCACGCCGGCGCGCATCGCGGCGAGCTCGGCGCGGATCGCGGGCGTGAGCTCCATCGTGGGCGAGTGCACGAACTCCTGCCCGAGCAGGAGGTCGGTGAACGGCGCGGTGTCGGCGCAATACACCACGCTCGCCCCGTCGACCTCGATGCGATACGCCAGCGCGATCCACGGATGGTTGAGCCGCGCCGAGGTGACCTGGGCGTCGCCGATCTGGAACGTGCTGCCCTCGATGATCTCGTGGAAGCCGGTCCGGGCGTGCATCGCCGACAGCGGCACCGGGAAGTACGGCGCGTCGTGCTGCTGGCTGAACACGGCCTCGAGGTGGAGATCGCGCTGCCGCGCGAAGATCTCGACCTGGTTCCCGGCGCGATAGAGCGGCGAGAAGAACGGCAACCCCTGAACGTGGTCCCAGTGGGTGTGGCTGATGAGGATCGCGGCCGAGCCCTTGCCCTCGCCGAACGCCTCGTCCATGAGCGACTTGCCGAGCCGCCGGATGCCCGTCCCGGCATCGATGATGATCGGCGAGCCGCTGCGCGGCCGGACCTCGACGCACGAGGTGTTGCCCCCGTATCGATTCGTCGCTCGTCCCGGAACCGGAATCGAGCCACGTACACCCCAGAACCTGACCTTCATGTGAATTGCATGCTCGCCAGGTCGGCCAGCACGAACCTATCTCCCAAAAAGCCCACGCGCTAGAAGAGCTTGCGCGAATCTAGCAGGATCGTAACAGGCCCATTATTGCGCAGGTCGATGGCCATGTCCGCGCCGAACTCGCCGGCCTCGACCCGGACCACCCCGGCGGCCCTCCACAGGACGAGCGAGCGATCGTAGAGCGCACGGGCCGCGATCGGCTCGAGCGCGCCGGTGAACGCGGGCCGGCGGCCCTGCCGCGCGTCGCCGTACAAGGTGAACTGCGATACGCACAGCACCCCGCCGGCGACGTCGAGCACCGAGCGGTTCATCTTGCCGGCCTCGTCCGCAAAGATCCGCAGATTCGCGACCTTGTCGACGATGTACTGGAGGTCGATCTCGGTATCGCCAGCCCCCGCCCCGAGGAACACGAGCAACCCCTGGTCGATCTCCCCGGTCACCCGATCGGCGACCGTGACGCTGGCTCGGGTGACCCGCTGGACGACGGCGCGCATAAACGTACGGTACCAGGCAACGCTCGCGGCTTGCCGGGGGTCGAACCGGCCGCTAGGATGCCCGCGCTTGCGTAGCTATTGGATTCTTCCCGTCGCGGTCCTTGCCGCTGCCTGCGGCAACGAGATCGGGGATTCGTGCGTCACGAGCTCCGACTGCTCCCCGAACGGCGATCGCCAGTGCGACACGTCCTCGCACGATGGCTACTGCACGATCCAGGGCTGCGACTACTCGACGTGTCCGGAGGAAGCCGCGTGCGTTCGCTTCTTCACCGGCAACTTCGCCAACCGCACCTGCGACCCGCTCACCGAGGACGCCACCGGCGGCACCGATGCGTGCAGCTTCGACGAGCTGTGCGCGCTGGCCGGGCACTGCGTGCCGCGCTCGTCCGAGGTGCGCTACTGCATGCGGACCTGCTCGACCGACGACGACTGTCGAGGCGGCTACGAGTGCCGCACGCTCGACAAGATGAAGGCGCACGGCGGGCAGCCGGTGCTCGCGCCCGGCAAGGAGCTCGACGAGTCCGTGCCGAAGTTCTGCGCCGCGCGTCCCGCCGCGACCTGATCCGTTCGCTTACGCTAGCGTCGTGCCGATCGGATCGTTCCTGCTGCGCCGACTGGGGTCGGGGTTGCTCGCGATCCTCGGCGTGTCGGTGCTCGTGTTCGCGTTCCTGCACCTGGTGCCGGGCGATCCGGTCGATCACCTCGCCGGCGGCGAGGCCACGCCCGATCAGCGCAAGAA
>JAPLLF010000239.1 GCA_026387715.1 Pseudomonadota bacterium | reverse complement strand
CAGCTGGCTCTACGCCCGCCGCGGCCAGGTCATGCTCTCGATCGCGCTCGTCGGCAACCTCGCGCTCGTGATCGCGTTCTCGCGGCTGGCCAGTCCGCTGATGTTGACCCCGACGCTCATCGGCGGCGTGATCGCGGCGCTGGCCGCGAATCCACGCATGCTCAAGCGGCGCGGCTTGCTGTTCGGGTGGGGCGCCCTCGCGTGCACGCTGCCGCTCCTGCTCGAGGCCATCGGCGTGCTCCCGCAGTCGTGGAGCCTGGTGGGTGGCATCGTCACCGTGCGCTCGACCATCTTCTCGAGCCCGGGGATCATCGACGGGGTGATGCTGATCGCCGCCAACACCGGCTTCGTGCTCATCATCGGCATCTACGCGATCTCGACGCGGCGCATCGCGCACGAGGCCAAGCGCCGCATCCAGATCCAGAAGTGGCACCTCGAGCAGATGCTTCCGAGGGTGTGATAGCGTTTCGCCATGCCGCCAACGCCCCAGAAGAAGCTCCGCATGGATCGCGTGATCATCGCGCTCCTCCTCCTGGGCGGCATCGCGGCGGGCATCATCTACCTCGTCACGAAGTAGGCGAAGCCGCAGCGAACAAGCTCAGTCGGGCGGGAGCGGCTCGTCCTTGTCCCGGAACAGCCGCTGACGCACGCGCTCACGCTGGCGCGCCTTGTACGCCTCGTGGCTCGACGCGCCCGATTCGTTCTTGATCGATGTCGCCTTGTCGGCGACCTGGAACTCGGTCAGCACGAACACGACGTGGCAGAGATCGTGCGGGATCTCGGCCTTCGGCATGATCCGCTCGAGCCGGAGCGGCAGGTCGGCGACGAAGTTCACGATCCGGTACTCGGGGCCGGAGAACTCGTTGTAAGGCAGGAACGGCTCGGAGGGCAGCGCCCCGTGCGAGCTGGCGCGCTGGTGCGCGCGCGCGATCGCGCCGAGATCGATCAGCTGGTTCACCGACTCGCCGGGGACGACGTAGTTGAACGGGATCAGCTGGCGGGTCAGCGTCGCCAGGGTGGGGATGAGGTCCTCCTGGGTCGGCACGATCAGCCGGAACCGGAGCTTGTCGTAGATGTTCGCCGCGATCGTCGACCGCTTCGCCAGCAGCTTGGTGATCTGCGAGTCGCGCGGCTTGCGGCTCCACTCGAACTCGGCGATCGGGGCGCCGGCCGCGCGCAGCTGCTCGACCACGCTCAGCACCTTGAGCTCGACCTCGCGGAAGATGATCTCGTCGGAGACGGGCATCTTGAGCAGCGCGGCGCGGCCGTTGAGGTGATGGATGATGTGCATCACCTTGAGCGTCACGCACGCCTGCTTCTGGTGCGGGCCGTGGCTCGAGGCGACGAGGAACAGATCGCGTGCGGGCAGCTCACCGGCGACGTCGTCCGAGATCGTCATGCCGAACGTGCGGCTGAGGTAGTCCACCGCATCGGCGCGGAGGTCCTCGAGCCGGCCCATCTCGTCGTCCGACTCGGGGTCGAACTCGTTGAGGCGGAGGAAGCGGTCGACCTCCGCGAGATCCTGATAGGACAGCCGGTGCCAGTCGATCACCGACTCGCCCCGGAGCAGGAGGCGAACCGTCTCGAGATCTACGAGGTTGAGATCGCTCGACGTCGCCGCCCGCCCAACTCGCGGCAAGACCGTGGTGACCACGCCTTGAGTCTAAGTGACCTTGCGGTGCTTTGTCAGTCGCAACGTTGCCGTGAACAGGCTGACGACGCCGAGGCCTGCGATCACATTTCCGATGACGGCGATCATGGGGTCTTGTACTTCCTCTCGTTTGTGAACGCGTGGTGACGAAGGACAATTCTCACCCAGCCCGATCTCGGGCCCCAGTTTTCTGACCTCGGCCCCTCACCGACGCCCCACCCGGGCCGCGAGCCCGCTCGGGAAGCATTGCGCTACCATCGGGGAAGCGATGCACGCGTTCGCGACCTACTCGTGTCAGCAGTGCGGCGCCGGGCTGCACTTCGACGGCGTGCGCTCGGAGCGATGCCCGTACTGCGCGAGCCCCAACGTGGTCGAGCGCGCGCCCACCGCGGACCAGCCTCGGCCACGCTTCGTCGTCGCGTTCGCGCACGAGGCCGACCACGCGCGGGCGATCCTGACGCACTGGCTCGGCTCGCGGACCCTGTTCGCCGACGCGCGGATCAAGCGCGGCACGGTCGAGAACCTCCGCGGCGTCTATCTCCCCGCGTATCTGTACTCCGCCGCGACGCGCACCGCGTACACCGAGTCGATCGGCGAGCACTACACGGAGACCGAGGAGCACGAGACCACGGACGCGCAGGGCAAGAAGTCCACCGAGACCCGCCGGGTGACGCGCACGGAGTACCGACCGCTCGCGGGCGATCACGTCGGTTACGTCACCGACGTCGTCGTCAGCGCGTCGATCGGGCTGGCACATCACGAGCTCCATCGCGTCGAGCCGTTCGACATGCTCCACCTGCGACGCTACGAGCCCGCGGTGATCAGCGGGTGGATCACCGAGGAGTTCTCGCGCACCGTGGCCGAGTGCACGGCGGCGAGCCGCACCGAGGTGACCGATCAGGTCGGGACGCGGCTGCGGCGGTTCATGCCGGGCGACTCGCACAGCGACCTGCAGTGGAAGACGCAGGTGAGCTGGGAGTCGCTCGATCCGATCCTGCTGCCGATCTGGGTCGCGGCGGTCCGCTACCGCGACGACAAGCCCCCGCTGCGCGTGGTGATCAACGGGCAGACCGGCCGGGCGACCGGCCACGTGCCGCTCGCCTGGTGGAAGATCGCGCTCGTGGTCGGCGTGGTCCTGGCGATCGTCGTGACCCTCCTGGTGCTCCGCGACGGGAGCCCGCCGTGATCGCCGCGCCGAGCTGCGCGCGCTGCGAGACCAGCCTCGAGGTCGGCGATCTGCGCTGCGCGGTGTGCGCGTTGCCGGCGCCGAGCGCGCGTCCGCCCATGGGCGACGACGACGACGACGACGACGACGACGACGACGACGACGACGACGACGACGACGCGCCCATCCGCGCGAAGATCGTGCGCTGCACCGGATGCAACGCCGCCGTCGCGTTCGTCCCGGCCGTGGGGGCGCCGCACTGCGCGTTCTGTCCGTTCACGACCACCCGCGACGCGGCCGAGGGCGCCCTGCGCGGCTGGTTGCGCGGGCGCGGCTGGTTCGCGCCCCCGCAGCTGTCCGACGAGGCCGTCGTCGAGTCGCTCGCGCCGCTGTGCTGGGCGGGCTGGATCGTGACCGCGGAGGCGAAGGTCGCGTGGACGGCGGACTCGAACTCCGGCGCGATGCGCTCGGACTGGGCGCCACACAGCGGCGAGACGACGATGGCGCTCGCCGACATCGTCGTGCCCGCCTCGCGCGGCCTCACCGACGCCGAGTGTCGCGCGCTGATCCCCCACTACGATCTCGGGACGGCGGAGCTGATCGCCCCGGACATCCTCAACGTGGCGGAGGCCGCGGTCGCGCGCGACGCGACCATCGAGAGCTTCGACGCCCAGCGCTCGGCGGCGCGCGCCCACGTGACGCGCGCGATCGAGCGGGTCGCGGCGGTCCGCGTCGAGCGGCTGGTGCCCGGCACGCGGTTTCGCAACATCGGGGTCGCCTGCATGCTGGAGGACCAGCGCACGGAGCGCGTCGCGTTCCCCGCGTGGGTGCTGGCGTATCGCTTCCGAGGGCGCGCGTATCGCGCGGTGATCCACGGCCAGGACCCCCAGATCGTCGTCGGCAGCGCGCCCCTCGACGCGCGCAAGATCGCCTGGCTCGCCGGCGCGGTTCTGCTGGTGATCGCGGCGCTCGCCCTGGTCGCGTTGTTCGCCCGACCCTAGCGTTTGCGCAGCAGGCTGCGCGACGACCACCAGCTCCACACCAGGAGCACGCCCGCGATGCGCGCGGTCCACCAGCCCCACGCGGCGCGGTGGTCCTCGTTGCGGCCCTCGAGGATCACCGCGAGCGCGGCCCCCGCGATGCCGACGGCCGCGAAGATCGCCTGGTGCCCGAGCCGGTACATCAGCTGCGTCGATTGATCGAGGCCCTTGAACTTGAGCGTCAGCTCGCCGGCGTGCGCGGCGCGCATGAACCGGCGCACCTCGTTCGGCAGCGCCGTGATCGACAGGATCAGATCCTTCGACGTGTCGACCAGCAGATCCGACCAGTCGCCCGCGTCGCCGAGCACGAACCGCTCGAGGTAGGGCCGGATCACCGTCATCGGGTTGAGCGTCGGATCGAGCTCGGTGCAGAGCCCCATGAGGAGCAGCAGCGTCCGCTCGAGGACGATGATCTCCTTGGGGATGTGGAAGTTCTCGGACAGCTCGCGCATCGAGATGTCCATGCGCCGGAGATCCGCGACGCTCTCGAGGCCCTTCTGGGGATCGAACTTGATGTCCTTGAGGTTGAGCGAGTCGAGCGAGATGTTCTCCTGGAACCGCTCGTGGAAGTACTCGATGACCTGCTCGAACACGTGCTCGTTCGCGCCGCGCGCGACGAAGCCCATCTGCTTCATCGCGCCCACGATGCGGCGCGTGTCGCGGGTCAGCGCGCCCTGCAGGAGCTCGATGATCCCCTGGCGGACGTTGGCGGGAATCTCGGCGACCGCGCCGAAATCGAGCATGACGATCGTCGGCCCCTTGCCCTCGGCGCCGGGCCGCACGAGCAGGTTCCCGGGGTGCGGATCGGCGTGATAGATGCCGTCGGTGAAGATCTGCTGGCAGTAGAGCTCGACGACCTGGCGGGCGAGGGCGGTGCGATCGAGGCCGGCGGCCTTGGCGCCCGCGCGATCGGTGATCTTGCAGCCCGGCTCGAAGTGGGTGACCAGCACGCGCGACGTCGACAGCGTGTCGACGACCTTGGGGAACGCGACGTCGGCGCGGTCCTCGAAGTTCGCCGCGATCCGGGTCGTGTTGCGCGCCTCGGCCTTGTAGTCGAGCTCCTCCATGATGATCGCGCGGATCTCGCGATAGAGCTCCTCGAGGCCCTGGTACGGGACGAACCACTCGATGATGCGGAAGATCCGGCGCAGCGTGTGGAGGTCGCGCCGCACGACCTCCTCGATGTTCGGGTACTGGACCTTGACCGCGACCTTGGTGTTGTCGTGCATGCGCGCCAGGTGCACCTGGCCGATCGACGCCGACGCGATCGGTCGCTGCTCGAACTGCGCGAAGCTCTCGGCGAGCGGCTTGCCGAGCTCCTCGACGAGCCGCGCCTCGATGTCCTTGAACGGGCGTGGGGGCACCGAGTCCTGCAAGCCCTCGAGCTCGCGGCGGAACTCCTCGGGCAGGAAGTTCGTCATGATCGAGATCAGCTGACCGACCTTGATGAACAGGCCCTGGAGCTCGACGATCGTGCGCTCGATGCGCCGCGCGTTGCGGAGATGGGTGCGCGTGAGCGTGTGCTCGATCCAGGCGTCGGAGTGCCAGCGCGATCGGAGCCGCAGCCACAGGTAGCTCCAGATCACGAGGAAGGTCGTGACGTACGCGCGCCACGATCGGATCCGGAGCGGCGGGGTCCGCGAGGTCTTCTCGTCGCGATAGTTGCGTCGTGACTGGGCGAGCGCGGTGACCGAGTCGCCCGCCGAGGTCTTGCTCGGATTCGGGATCGGCGTGACCGGCACCCCCGACGCTGGCGTCGCCGACACCGGCGGGACGGCAGGACGACCGCGATCGCTCCCACGATCCTCACTCCCAGGCTCCGCCATGGCACGAGGATACCAGTCGCGGTTGATCGCCGCCCGGATCGAGGGTACCCAACTGGGATGGCTCCCGACGACGATGACGCCCCACCCCTCGAGCCGCCGGTCTCCGATCGGGGTGGTGCTGGCCACGAGCGCAAGCGTGATCGCGACGACGACGGGCTCGGCGAGGGCCTGCGCGCGCGCCTCGAGAGCCTGGTCCCCGAGCTCGTCAAGAAGACGTTCCAGGCGGGCATGGGAGCGGTGTTCTCGACGGAGGAGGGCATCCGCAAGTTCGCGCGCGACGTGCACCTCCCGGACGTCGGGGGCGTCGCTGGCTACCTCGCGGACTCCGCGGACGGCGCGAAGGACAAGGTGTTCGAGGTGATCGCGCGCGAGACGCGCGAGTTCCTCTCCAACTTGAACATCAGCGAGGAGCTGGCCAAGCTCCTGACCACGCTGTCGTTCGAGATCAAGACCGAGATCCGGTTCATCCCGAACAGCGAGCGGTTCGCGGGCGCCGAGCCCGACGTCAAGGCGTCGGTCCGACTCAAGCGGAGGTGACAAGGGCGACAAGGACAGGGCCGCCGACAAGCCCGACGACAAGGATGACACGCGTGAGAGTCGCTCGCGGCTGCGGTTCTGGCGTCGCGATGGCTCGCCGGAAACTGACGAAGACGACAGCCACGACAAGTAGTTGCGCCTTTGGTAGGCTGCCTCAGATGCGCCGCCGACACGCCTGGGCACTGCTACCGCTGACGGCGTGTGCGCAGCTGGCAGGCATCGACAACACCACCGGGCCGGACTCCTCCGGCGCGGTCACGCTCACGCTCGATCGCACCTCGATCGGCGCGAGCGTCGTGTCGACGCCGCTCGACCTCACGACGCTGTCCGCCACCTACCTGATCGCCGACGCCGTCGATCCGACCGTGATCGAGCGCGTGCCCGCCGACGCCGTGGCCACGGGCGTGTGGTCGGCGCAGATCCCCAGCGGGGTGCCGTCCGTGCTGTTCTCCCTCCCGGACGTTCCGGTGCCGTACTTCCGGATCTTCGACGGGCTCGGCCGCAACGTGCACGCACCGTTCGAGGTGCCCGAGCACCCCAACCCGGTGCCGCCCGACGCGGCCAGCTCGACGATCACGATGAACGTCACGCTCGACGCGCCGTACGCGGCAGCGACCGAGTCGCTGGCGTTCTACGTCGTCGGCGCGTGGGGGCAGCACGCGTTCGTCGCGGACGCGCCCCTCGATCTCGCGCCGACGCTCACGTCGACGTTCGACTACGCGATGGCGACCTCGATCTCCGGGCGCCCGCTGGCGCGGGTGGCCGCCGCCGACGCGCCGCTGGTCCTCGAGTACACCGCTGGCGCGCTGACCGCGGCGCTCGAGGTCGCGGGCTTCGACCAGACCGCTCCCCAGACGATCACCGGCACGATGACGACCGTCCCCCACGACCTCACGATCGCCACGCCCGTCGCGCCGGCCGCGATCTCCTCGAGGTTCACCGCGGGACGCCCGAGCGTGGCCGGGTTCGATCTGCGGTGGCTCGTCACCGCGGCGCCCGGTTACCGCGCCGCGCAGACGATCGGGCCCCGGCTCGCCGGCGGCGTCGTCGGCCTCGCCGACGCGACGATCGACGCGACCTACGGCAATCCGTTCCTCGCGCACGACTGGCATTCGGCGTTCGCCCTCAGCGCGACGACGTCGCGCACCTACACGTCGCCGGCGCCCGAGTCGCTGCCGCTCACGCTCGCGGCGTCGCTCGTGCAGGTCACCGATGGCACCGCCATCGACACGTCGCTGCCAGCGCCGCTGCCGGTGCTGATCTCGATCGACGATCTGCCGATCTCGACGGACGGCGTCGACGTGCCCCTGTCGGGCACCGCGCCGGTCAAGGTCACGTTCGTCAACGACAAGCCGACGGCGGCGACGCTGTACGCGGTCCTCGTCCTCGAGGTCGCGCCGAACCAGGATCTGACCGCGCTGGTCACCACCCCGAAGGTCCAGCTGGTCGGCACCAAGCCGCTGTTCTCGATCCCTCCCGAGATGTTCGTCGTCGATCATCGCTACGTGCTGCGCGCGACCACCATCACCGGCGGCTACGACGATCTCGCGAACGGTAACCTCACGGCGCGCTCGCTGCCGTACGCGTCGGGGTCGTTCGACAGCGGCGTGTTCACCGTCAAGGCGCAGCCATGAGCCTCTCCCGGATGGTCTCCCTGACGGTGATCTCGACGATCGCGATCGCGACGCCCGCGCTGGCCGACAACAAGGCCGACGCGCTGTTCAAGAAGGGCAAGAAGCTCCTCGATCAGAAGCGCTACGCGGAGGCGTGCGAGGCGTTCGAGAGCAGCGACAAGCTCGATGCGAGCATCGGCACCAAGCTCAACGCCGCGAAGTGCTTCGAGGACTGGGGCAAGCTCGCGACCTCGCTGCGGTGGTATCGCGCGGCCGAGAAGGCCGCCACCGAGGCCAAGGACGAGCGACTGGCCAAGATCCACGAGCACCTCGTCGAGGTCGACGGGGACACGCCGCGGCTGACGCTGCGCACCGCCAAGGATGCGGACACGTCGGTCGTCGTGTTGCTCGACGGCGCGCCCGCCAAGCTCGACGAGACGATCGAGGTCGATCCAGGCGCGCACGTGGTCGAGTACCCGACCGAGGGTGGCGCGATGAAGAAGAAGGTCGTGCCCGTCGAGCGCGGGGGCGCGTCCGACGTGAAGCTCGATCTGCCCAAGCGCCGCCCCGGCCAGGTCGTGCCGCCGCGGCCCAAGCCGGTGGGGGAGCCCGTCGTGACGCCACCGCCGAAGGTCGAGCTCGACGATCCGGGCAAGTCGCGACGCATCCTCGGCTACGGCCTCGGCGGCCTCGGCGTCGTCGGGGTCGGCGTGTCGACCTACCTCACGCTGTCCGCGCGCGGCGACTACCGCGACGCGCTCGCGAGCCACTGCGGTGGATCATCGACGAACTGCGACACCCAGGGGCTCTCGATCACGCACGACGCGCGCACGAAGGCGAACATCGCGACGGTCGTGTTCTCCGCCGGGCTGCTCGCGATCGCGGGCGGCGTCGTGCTGTACGTGCTGGCGCCGAAGGCCACCGCGCACGAGGAGGATGCGGGCGAGGAAGCCGCGTACTACCTCGCGCCCTCGATCGGCGACCACGGCGGCGGCCTCGTGTTCGGCGGCCGTTACTGAGCAGCGCTACTTCCGCGAATCGAACAGATCGCCCGTCGGCTTCGGCGTCGGTTTCGGCTTCGGTTCGGGTGCGGGCTTCTTCGGTGGCGTGGTGGTCGGCTTCGGCTTCGTCACCTTCGCGATGGTCGGCTTCGTGACCGGGGCGACCTTGGCTTCGACTTTGGCCTCGACCTTGGCTTCGACCTTGGCTTCGACCTTGGCTTCGACCTTGG
>JAPLLF010000929.1 GCA_026387715.1 Pseudomonadota bacterium | reverse complement strand
GGCGCCGGCCGGCGAAACCACCGAATCAACCTCGCGAACATACCGATCCGTGAATCGACCGCGACGCACCGCGGTGAAGGGAGCGAAGGGATCGACGCCTACCTCGTCCAGGCGAACGTGCAGATCAGGTCCTCGCCGCCCCCGTCGAGCAGCTCGAAGAACTGCCCCCGCAGCGTCTGCGACCCGGGCGTGACCACCAGCTTGACGTTCCATGTCGTGTCGCCATAGACCTCGTCGAGCACGCCGTGCAGCTCGTAGGGCGGCGGGCCGGTGCGCGGCCCCCGGAGCTCGATGGTCGCGTTGCGTCTCTCGAAGTCGAACGAGCCGACCGCGACGAGCAGCGCACCCTCGTCGCGAAACCGCAGCCGCATTTCGATCACGGTCTCCCACCCCGTCGCGTCGTCGCCGCACGCGCGACGCCACTCGTGTGTGGCTGGCTCGGTCGCGCGCTCGGCCGGCGCCTCGCCGACGCTTGGGGTCCCCGGAGGCGTCGCGTCGCCGCGCCAGCACCCGGCGAGGACGACGGGCACGATCCCCATGAGCTTCGCGCTGTTCACGATCAGGTCACGCATGATGGCTCCACGTGCGCGGTTGGGCGTTCGCTCGCGAGGACGTCGCGCACCTCGGCGAGCGTCTGGGCGGCGAACAGGCGCGCGCGGATCGCCGGCCCACGCGCGCCCAGCAGCCCGAGGTGCCGACGCGTCATCGCGACGCCGTGCTCGCCCCTCCCCGCCGCGTTCGCGGTCGCGAGCGCGAGGTAGAGCGCCGCACGCTCGGCGTCGGTGGGCCCCGCGATCGGCGCACCCGCGAGCGCCGCCGTGCCCTCGCGAAACACCCACGGGTGATCGATCGCGCCACGCCCGATCATCGCGCCGGCGCAGCCGGTCTCCGCGAGCGCGCGGACGACGTCGGCGGCGGTGCGGATGTCGCCGTTGACGATCACCGGGATCGCCACGACCTCGCGCGCGCGCCGCGCCCAGCTCCAGTCGGCGCGACCGCTGTGCCCCATCTGCGCGGTGCGGCAGTGGATCGTCAGCGCGGCGACGCCGACGTCCTCGAGCCGGCGCGCCAGGTCGATGATCGGCATCTCCGACTCGGGACCCCATCCGATGCGGGTCTTCACGGTGACCGGCAGCGCGACCGCCTCGGCGATCGCGCGCGCCATCGCGATCATCGCCGCGGGATCGCGCAGCCACCCCGCCCCGGCGCCCTTGCCGGCGACCCGCGGCACCCAGCAACCGCAGTTGATGTCGAGGTACGCGGGCGCCGCGCGCTCGGCGATCCGCGCGGCCTCGAGGAGCCGCTGCGGGTTCGCGCCGTAGATCTGGATCGCGGTGGGGCGATCGTCGGGCGCGAGGGTGAGCTTCCGGCGGGCCATCCGGGTGTCCGCGATCACCTGATCGGCGTGGACGAACTCGGTGACGCACAGCTCCGCGCCGACCGACCGGCACGCCGCGCGGAACACCGCATCGGAGACGTCCTCCATCGGCGCGAGGATCAACGGCGACCTGGCGAGGTGCGCGGCGAGCGAGCGCATCATCGGCAGCTCGCCTTGAGCTCGTTGAGCGCGAGCGCCGGGATGAACACCTGGGCCTCGGCGAGGACCGCGCGGGCGACGTCGCACCGATCGCGCTTGCTGTAGCAGGCCGCGATCTGGGCCAGCAGGCTACCGACGATCTGCCGGTCGCGAGCCGAGCTCGCGACCTTCGCGGAGGCGCGCGTGGGCTCGAGGAAGTAGGCGCAATCGAAGTAGGTGGACGACGAGATCTGCTTGCTGATCCGCCGCAGCCGCGTGTCGGGGTCGTCGCCCGGTGGGCAGTAGAGGTCGACGGAGAACTTCGCCGAATCGGGCGGCGTCCCCTCGCGCGTATAGACCGCGCGCAGCTCCTGCTCGCCGCCCGCGCAGTTGCCGGCGACCATCTCGCAGATCGCGTGCAAGTTGAGGACGCGGACGTCACTCGCGGGCGGCGTCGACAGCGCGGCCAGCGCCGCGCGACAGCCCTTGCCGTCGTGGCGCTTGATCGCGGCGGCGACGTCCACGATCGTCTGCCCACCCTTGGCCGGTGGCGGGGTCGACGGCGTCGCCGGTGGGGTCGCCGGCTCCGATTCGATCGGTGGCGTGGTGGTGGTCGGTGGCGGAGGCGTGAGCGACGATGGCGGCGTGGTGGAGGTCGGCGCGACCGTCATGCCCGGGCGGGAGGTCGGCGGTTTGTTGACCTTCGTCGGCGTCGGTGGCGCGTCCGGCACGAGCGCGAGCTCGAGCGTCGCATCGACCGGGGCGACCGGGGCGACGGCCGCATCGGCGCCGACCGGCGCGATCGCGATCGGCGCGCTCGTGATCGCGGGCGGCGCGGCCGCCGGCGCCGGCGCCCGCGCGAGCACGACGATCACCGCGACGAGGGCCACGATCACCACGCCCGCCGCGCCGAGCATGAGGGGTGTGCGCGATCGCGGCACGGCGTCCGGTGAGGACACCGCCGACGTCGGCGGTTGCAGCGATGACGCGCGCTCGAGCGCACTCGGCGACGCGGCCACCACCTGGCGGCTGTCCATCGTCTGGTCGAGCGCGATCGCGGCCTTCGCGCTGGCCTTCGCCTCGGGTGGGGCCTGACCGGTCAGCGCAGCCGCGAACGCCTCGCAGGTGTCGAACCGGTTCGTCGGCTCCTTCTCGAGCGCGCGATGTACCGCCGCGACGAGCGCGGGCGGGAGGCCAGGGCGAACCTCCGACAGCAGCTCCGGATCGGCGGTCAGCAGCTTGACGACGAGCACCGGGTACGTGACCCCGGCGAACGGCGGCGTCCCCGCCAGCATCTCGTACAGGATCACGCCGAGCGCGTAGATGTCCGCGCGCTGATCGGTCGTCGTGCCCATCGCCTGCTCGGGCGCCATGTAGAGCGGCGTGCCCATCACGGTGCCCGTCGAGGTCAGCTTCGTCGCGGCGAGCTCCGCGCTCTGATCGATGATCTTCGAGATGCCGAAATCGAGCAGCTTCACGAAGTCGTGATCGGCGTCGTCCTGACGGATCAGGAAGATGTTGTCGGGCTTGAGATCGCGGTGGACGATGTGCTTGGCGTGCGCGGCCCCGACGGCGCGCAGCGTCTGCCGCATGATGTCGAGCGCCCGCGCGGGCGGCAGCGCCCCGGTCTGCTTGAGCAGCTCGGCGAGCGATCCGCCGACGAGCAGCTGCATCACGACGAACGAGCGGCCGTCGGGCGCGATGCCGATGTCGATGATGTCGATGATGTGCGGATTGCCGATGCGGCTAGCCGCGAGCGCCTCACGCTTGAACCGCGCCACCGCCTCGCCGTCCTCCGCGTACTTCTCCAGCATCAGCTTGATCGCGACGTGCTTGCCGAGCTCGACGTGCTTGGCCTCGTACACGACGCCCATGCCGCCGCGCCCGATCTGCCGGAGGATCGTGTACTTCCCGATCAGCGTCTGGCCGATCAGCGCGTCGGTGGTCACGACCCGCGGACCTGCGCGACGAGCTGCTCGCGAGCGACGACGGACGCGAGTGCGGCAACGGTGCGCGAGCGGATCATTGGTAGATCTAACCTTCTACCGTCTTGCGACGGTTGTGAGTAAGACCCCCGTTCAAACCGTGCGTGCGGATTTCCCGCACACGGCTTACCGGTGGTCGTTCAGGGCGCGACATTTGCGCGTGACCGGGATAGCGGAC
>JAPLLF010001306.1:0-12500 GCA_026387715.1 Pseudomonadota bacterium | reverse complement strand
TGCATCGCAAGGGCGCGTGCCCGGCCCTCGGCGGCGATCCGAGCCTGTCCGCGAGCCCGTTTCGGTTCACCGGACATCCGGTGATCATCCCGGGATCGATGGGTGCGGCGAGCTATCTTCTCGCCGGCCAGGGCAACGAGGCCGCGATGTGCAGCGCGTGTCACGGGGCCGGACGCAGCCTGTCACGCGGCAAGTCGCGACGCGTGGACGAGCGCAGGTACACCGAAACCTTCTCGCGCCTACGCGTCGTGACGCCCATCGATCCGACGGCTCCCGACGTACGCCTTCGCCGCGACGTGCTCGCCGAGTATCACGATCGCCTGAAGGAAGAAGCGCCCTACGCGTACAAGGACATCACGCCGGTCGTTCAGACGGTCGAGGATGCCGGCGTCGCCAAGCGGGTCGCGCGAATGTGGCCGCTACTGACGATCAAAGGCTGAGATCCCCAGCAAGTCGGAGAACCTTGGATGAGGTGTTCTCAAAGAGCGCGGTCGATGCCGCGGATCGCAGGTCCGAGAAAACACGCCGCAGCCACCAACGGGACAACCCCACGATTCGACTCCCGAAACGGCCCCCGACGTGACGTGCGACGTGACGTGCGACGCGACGCAGGTGTCCGGCGATCAGATCACGACGACCGCCGACCACCTCGTCGCGCGGGTGACCTGCACGGTGAGATCCGTACTTCACGGGCACAGCCACAGGCTGGAACCCGACCCTTCCAGCAGTCACGGGCGACGGTTAGAGGAGAGCGGGTGAAAGCGCTCGCTGTTTGTTATTGGAACGACGGGCACTGTCGGTTCGTGCGTCACGAGTTGTTGCGAGCCGCGTCGCTCGGGGGCTGTGCCGAGGAGCGTGCATGCGGAGTGCATCCGCGATGTGCCAATCCTGCTCGTCATCGAGGGCAAGACGTTCGAGGCGATACTGCACGCCCGGCCCGAGATCGCGCTGCGCATCACCCGACGAGAGCGCGCTCCAGCTGCCAACACCCCACATTCACGAGTGCGTCATCGTGGATGTGAGTTGTTGATGTCGACGAGGCGGTTTCTGAGGGGTGAGCTGTCGTTGAGGCGGGCACTCGACGCGAACTAGCGGTAGCTGCCGAGGTCCACGAACGCGTGATCGTTCATGATCACGTACGGACGGTCCTCGAAGGTGAGGTTGCCGCGGCCGTCGAACTTCTGGATCTGCAGGAGGCCCATGCCGTAGCCCATGGGACCCTGGGAGTAGTAGTTGATGGACAGTCGGTAGGGGCCGGCGGTCGGCTTGCCCTGGATCGCGAAGCACTCGGGGCCGTAGCCGGTCGTGATGTCCGCGTAGAGCTCGCCCCCGGACCGCAGCTGCATGTTGCTGTACCAGGCGTGCCCACCGCTGGCGTCGCGGATATGGAAGTCGACGTCGTTGGCGTCGGTCTCCCAGTACATGATGAATCGGGTCGACGCCTGGGTCGCCAGCGACAGATCGCGCTTGGCGAGCTGGGCCAGCACGTCCGCCCGCCGGCCCTTGTCGTGGGCGATCACCGCGGCGGCGATCATGCCGGCATCCTCGGCGAGCACCCGCTCGCCACCCGCGAAGCGATTGTCGGGATAGCGGTGGTCGATCCCGGTCAGGATGGCGGCGAACGCCTCGTCGTATTGCCCATCTCGGACGAGGGCGTACGCCAGGAGTCGGTGCCCCGTGAGGTGATCGGGCCGATCTCCCACGGCACGGCGGTAGGTGTCGATCACCAGCTTCCGCTGCGTGGCCCCGACGCGCTCGAGCCGCTCGCCTGCAAACCGACGGAAATCCGCGCGGTTAGGAAACAGATCGATGATCGAGCCGTAGACGCGTCCGGCGGTCTCGAGATCTTTCTTCGCCTCGAGGGCATCGCCGTAGCCGATCAGCGCGAGCACGTCGCCGGGTTGCGCGAGATGCCACTTCTGCGCCTTGGCGAGCGCCGCGTCGACGCGTCCACCACGGATCATCGCCTCGACCTCGGCGAGCGGGCCGTGGAGGGCGGGGCCACCGCGGTCCTCGTCATCGCGCGCGTCCTGGGAGTCCATGACGTCGTCGTGATCGCGATCGGGGCGCCGGCTCTCCGTGCGTGGGCCGCTCGCGACGCCAGTGGCCATGGGTTCGGCCTGCGGCGGAGGCGCGCCGGGCGCCGATCCCTGGCTTGCCACGGCGACCTTGAGGTCCGGCTCCTGCGCCTCTTCCTTTCGTTTCTCCTGCGAAACGGTCTTGTCCTCGATTGCTTGGCTGGAAGCGGGCAGGTCCTTGGTCGCGACCTTCTCTGGCGCAGGCGCCTCGGGCATCTTGTTCGCCGCGAGCTCGGCAGGTTTGGCAGGCTCGCTGGGCTTGCCATCGGTCGCCGGCGTCCGCGGCTTCGTCGTCGAGACCGCGATCTGCGCGGGCGTCGCCCGGTGGAGCAGCTCCACGCCACCTGGGCCGATCGACAGGATGTCGGCGAGGGCGGTGCGGTCGATCCCGAAGCGGGCGTAGTCGCTGGTCGACTCGAGGACGAGCATCGAGGTCTGGCTCGACACGACGCGGTTCGCGAGCGACTTCGCGACGATCTCTGCCTTGGCCCGGGTCGCGGCGTCGCCGGTCAGCGACGCGAGCTTGCCGTCGAGCTCGCCGATCTCCGCGCTGGCGAGCGCCCGGCTCACCAGGGCGGGCGTGACGGCGATGGGGGCGAGCGTGGTCGTCGCGCCGCCGATCGTGATCGCCAGGTCCCGGACCTGGCCGGGCGCGTCGAGCGGCCCGATCGGTCGGCGCGCGAACACGGTGATCTCGTCGCCCGCCTGCGCGGCGTCGAGCGTGCGCGGGAAGATCCACGGCGCGTCGGCGACGGTGATCGCGAGGTCGGTGCGGACCGCGAGGCCGAGCCGGCGTGCGACCTCGTGGGGATCGCGATCGAGATCGAGCACCGCTCCGGCGTGGGCGAGCCCCGATCGTGCGACCGCCCGGGCGGCGTGGTCGTCGCGGATGCCGCCGGCGAGCGCGACATCGATGCGCTCGACGCCGCGATCCGCGAGCAGCTTGGCGGCAGCGGCGAGCCCGTCGGCGTTCGCTCCGGCGGTCACCACGCCATCGCCGATCATCACGACGCGTGCCTTCGGCGCGTTCATGCCGAGCCAGACGAGCGCCTGGCCGAGGTCGCTGGCACCGAGCGCGCCGCGCTTCACGAGCGCGTTCGCGACCGTCCCGTTCGCGTTCCCGGCGGTGCCGTCATAGATCGACCGGGTGATCTGATCGAAGGCGACGACCTGGACGGGCAACGCGGTGCCATAGGCGCGGGCGAGCTCGCCGACGAGCTCCTCGACGTGCCCGGCGTAGGCCTCGAAGCCGAGCGCGCGCGACGCGCTGGTGTCGACGAGGAGCGTGACGCCGGTCGGCGCCTCGGTCGCGCCCTGCATCGCGACCGTCACCCGCGCCGCGGCGAGCTCGCCGGCGACGATCGCCGCCGGCGCCACGAGCGAGGCCGCGTCGACCACGACGTCGCGATCCGGAACCCAGCTGCGCTGCGCGAAGGTCTGCTCGAGGATGTTGCCGTCCTGCGCGCGCACCTGGACCCGGACGTCGACGCGCTCGCTCTTCGCCAGGCCGCGCAGCGGCAGCGTGTAGTGGCCGGGGCTGACCTCCTGGGAGAACGACAGCACGACGTGCTTGTCGGCGTTGGCGGGGATCGGGAAGATCTTCGCGGTGAACTGATTGCCTTCGCCCTTCTCGAGCAACGCGGGGTCCTGCTTGCGGTGCAGAAAGTCGTCGTAGGCACGCCGCGCGAGCTGCTTCTCGACGACCTCGGCCTCGACGAGCTGGCCATCGGTCTCCATCGCGAAGCGCGAGACCGCGGCGCCGGTGGGCAAGGTGATCGCGAAGGTGCCCTCGCGGATGCGCGCCTCGGGGTTATGAAAGTAGAGATGTAGCTCGGTGAACGCCAGCGGGCCCTCGACCACCGCCCTGGCATCGACCCGCGCGAGCAGGAGCCCGCTGCCGTCCGACGCGGTGAGCGACCATGGCGCGGCGACCTCCGCCAGGGGTCGACCCTTGGGCTGCGCGTCGGCGGCGACGAACAGCGTGCTGACCGGCGTCACCTTGGTACCCAGCACGAGGGGGCGGGTGACGGGCTGTGCCCGCGATGCCGGCTGGACCTCCACCGGGGTCGGTGGTGGTGAGGTGACGGCGGTCGTGCGGTCGACCTGACCGCTGCAGGCGGCCGAGGAGACGAGGAGGGCGAACAGCTCGGTGCGGAAGCGCATGACCCTGTCAAACGCACCGTAACCGCCGGCGGTCTCAGGGGAATTCGATCCCAAGAACCGCACGGTATCGGTGTCTGTGTTCATCACGCCCACCTGCCATCGGACGTTTTTCGGGTCTGACCCCGGCCATCGCACAGAAGTCTTGCTCCATTCGATCTGGATTAGCATCGCGCGATGGGGAAGTGGGCCAAGGCAAAACGCGACACCATCGTCCGGGAGTTCGAGGCGGCATCGGGTGACATGCGCGGCGAGATCGAGCCGACGTTCATCACGGCGCGCACGACCGGCGAGGACGTGCTCGCCGGCGAGATCACGAGGGACGGCTCGACGATGCGCGTCGCGTATCGCAGCGAGCTCGATGCCGACGACGTCGCGCACGTGTTCGCGGTCGCGTATCTCGACGAGCTCACCATGCATCACGATCGCGGCAAGATCGCGACGATCGTCCTCGTCGATCAAGCCAGCGGCGCCGAGCGCACGATCGCGTATCCGGCATGAGCGACCACCAGCGGTTCAGCGGCTCGTTGCAGTTCGAGGATGCGGTCGGGCTCGAACTCGGGCTCGACGCGCTGTTCGGCGGAGACGAGCCCGAGAACGATCGGTGCGTCGTGATGCTGCCGAACGTTCGCCTCGATCGCGCCACGCGGACGCTCGCGATCGAGTTCGAAGGAAATCGCGGCGGCGAGCAGTGGTACACGACGCGGGCGCGCATCGGCGAGCTCGCGGGGTTCGCGGCCAGTGGCGTGATCGAGACCGCGTACGACGGCCAGCCGTGTCCGTCGATCGAGGCCGATCCTCGGTACTACAAGCAACGGCCGCTGCATCGCCGCTGGGATGCCTACTTCGCCGCCCGCGCCGGAGATGCCGCGTGGCTGCGCGAGCTCGATCGCGCCCTCCTCGCGACGACCTACGAGAGCTTCTACGGCGCGAACACGATCACGACGATGCACCTCGCCGCGACGGCCGACTCCGCGGAGGTGATCGAGGTCCTCGTCGCCGCGGGCGTCGCCGCCGACGCGCCGTCTCCGATGGGGCCGCCGATCGCGGATGCGGGGCCGAACGCGACACGTGCGCTGCTCGCCGCCGGCGCGGATCCGAACGGGGCCGAGGTGCTCCTCTCCGCGTGCAAGCGCCCGACCGACGACGTCGCCCGCCTGCTGCTCGACGCCGGCGCGGTCGTGAAGCCCGACGAGTACCTCGCGATCGCGTGTGCGTGTGCCGGGGGGCGCCATCTCGAGTTGCTCCGCGTGTTCGCGCGCGATCCGGCGTTCGCTGCCGTGCTGGTCGATGCACGCGTCATCGCGGCGGCGATCGAGGGTGGCGAGCTGGTGATCGTCGACTACCTGCTCGAGCAGGGCGCGACCTTGCCGGACCCACATGCCGTCGCATCGAGGCCGAAGCCGGCGAAGAAGCTGGCGAAGACGAGGCCGGCGAAGGCGAAGAAGGCGAAGAAGGCGACGAAGGCGAAGAAGGCGAAGAAGGCGAAGAAGGCGACGAAGGCGACGAAGGCGAAGAAGCGTTAGGTACGGCGCACGGGGCGTGACGATCTTGTCGGGGCAACGATGCCGGTCGTCCAACCATCGGGCGATGACCCTCGTCGCCCTCGCATCACGCCACGACCACCAGGAAACCCGGGGCGCGCATGACCCAACGAACGTATCGCGCGCGATGATGTGCGGGTGCCGCAAGTCCTCGACCCCGAGCTCGATGCGTTGCTCGCATCGATCCGCGAGGATCCGGACAACCCCGCGCCGTGGTCGGTCTACGCCGACTGGCTGCAGTCGCGCGGCGATCCGACCGGCGAGCTGATCGCGCTGCAGCTCGAGCGTGATCGGTGCTCGGATCGCGGGAGGAGGCTCGAGCTCGGAACGCGCATTCGGGGCATGGGACTCGCTGATGAGCTCGGACTCGACGCGTGGCTCTCCGTCGGCGAGGTGCTGCCGTCGCTCGTCGACGAGGTGCGCCCCACGGCGATCCGCCGGCTCTCGCTGTTCACCGAGATCGGGCCGGTGGAGCTGGCGATCGTCCTCGCCGCGATCCCGTACATGCCGCTGCGCGCGCTGTTCGTCGGGGAGCTCGCGCCGGCAGTTCTGCGCGAGATCCTCATCGCGTGTCGGTGGCTGAAACACCTCAACGTCGTCGGCTCGACGCCGGGCACAGGCGGCGGTGGTCGCGCGATCGGCGCGCGGGCTCGTCCAGTTCGGATCCGGACGATCGTCGACCCTGGGCGATGCGGGCCTCGTCGCGCTGACCGACATCGCGACGCTGCGCGTCCTCGAGCTCGAGCGCGCGGAGATCGGCGCGGCCGGCGTCGCGTCGCTGATCCGGCACGTCCCGGTCGAGGAGCTCGTGCTCACGGGCAATCCGCTCGGCCAAGAGGGCGTCGCGGCGCTGTGCGCGGCCACGACGCTGCGCGAGCTCGCGATCGACGAGACCAGGTTCACGTCCGAATCGATCGTCGCGATCGCCGCCGCCCCCGGCCTCGCGAGCCTGCGCCGCCTGCGCCTCGGCTACGCGCGATCGACCCTCACGCCGGGCGACCTGCAAACGCTGATCGACTCGCCGTATCTGTCGCGGGAGCTCGTCCTCGTGGTGGTTGGGCATGCCCTCAAGCTCGAGTCCCAGTATTACGATCGCGACTACGCCCCTGAATTCAACGGCTTGTACTGGGCGAGCGAGCCCACGGGGCCGATCGCCGAGCGATTCCACGTCGAGGTCTGCGGGCTCCCGAGCTCGTGACCGCCGAACCTTGTCGGATGTCGGCGGATGGCTTCGACGACAAGAAGTGCCGGCGAAAGCCGGACGCCTCGGCTACTTCTTGTCGGGCGGTGGGCCGCCAGCCATGTTCATCGTGAAGGTCGAGGCCGGCACCTTGTTCTTGATGGCGGGGATCCGCTTCACGTACGTCGCGAGGGCGGTGAAGTCCGCCGGCACGAGGCGCGACCAGTAGCCCTGATAGAACATCATGGGGCCGAGGATCGGCTTGCCGTTGGGGCGGACCATCGTCTTGAGGGTCTCGGCGATCTGCGCCTCGGTCCAGGCGCCGATGCCGGTGTCGACATCGGACGTGATGTTCGACGTGTAGAGGACACCCTTGCCGAGCATCGGCAGCTCCATCTCCATGCCGCCGGCGAACGCCTTCGACAGGTCCGGTCCCTTGGGGCACTGCGGCGTGTGGCACGCGTTGCAGTGCATCAGGGTCGCCAGGTACTCGCCGTGCTTGACCGGATCGGCGACCTCGTCGCGCTCGTTGGCCGGCTTCGGGGCCGGGACGTAGGCGATCTTGAGGTCCTTGTTCGGCGCGACGACGTTCTCGATGGCGGGGAGCGTGCGCATGTAGGCGACGAGCGCCTTGCCGTCGTCGTCGGTCATGCGGTTGTAGTTCAGGTACGGCATCACCGGCAGGATCCCGCTGCCGTCGGGACGCTTGCCCTCGCGGATCGAGTCGAGGATCTGCGCGTCGGTCCAGTTGCCGATGCCGGTGCCCTTGTCCATCGTGATGTTGGGCGAGCGCCACGTCCCGAACTTCTCGGGCATCTCGAGGCCGCCGGCCCACGCCTTCTTGAAGTCGGGCCCCTGCGGGCCGATCGGCGTGTGGCACACCGCGCACGCCAGCAT
Organism: Pseudomonadota bacterium; assembly: GCA_026387715.1. Classification (GTDB taxonomy): domain Bacteria; phylum Myxococcota_A; class Polyangia; order Haliangiales; family Haliangiaceae; genus JABFXX01. The sequence goes on along the minus strand of JAPLLF010001306.1, from coordinate 4,641 downwards.
GTTCGAGACGTACTCGCCGCGCTCGACGAGCGCGGCGCTCGTGGCGGCGCTGCCGCTGCCGGCGGCCGCGCTGCCGCTGCCGACCGCCGCGCTGCCGCTGCCGACGGCGCTGCCGCTACCGGTGATCTTCTCGTCGGCTGGTTTCTTCGAGCAGCTCGCTGCTGCCAGCGCGATCAACAACCAGGTTCGGTTCGTCATTCGCGCCGTCATCGCGCAAAGGCCCGGTGCGATCAAGTCACTCGTTACAGAAGCAGCACTCGATCTCGCCGCCCGGCGCGGGCTTGCGCTTCTCCTCGGTATCGCAGCACTGGATCGCGCAGCGAGGCTGGTCGACGTGGGGCGCCGGGAGTGGCGCGGCGCCCGGGCGATCGGCGACGTCGAGCGTCGACGCGTCGATCGCGCGGATGCACAGCGAGCCGACGGCGACGAACCGCTCGAAGTCGGGCTTCGCGGGCGTCCAGGTCTGGACCGTCGCGCCGATCGCGATCTCGAAGACCCCACTGTGGCCGACGATCGTCGCGGCACCGAACGGGGTCGTTCGTCCGCCGGTCACCACGACGCGCGTGGGATCCACGACGCCCAGGCACTTCGGATCGTCGGCGCTCGCGACCACCTCACCCTTCGCGGGGGGCCTCGGCGACGACGAACAGGCGGCGAGCGCGGCGATCGCGAGGAGACGAGTCACGGCACGATCGTAGCGGTGGTAGGGTCGCGCGTCATGCTGGATGATCTCGAACGTCGCGGATTGCTTGCCAATGTCACCGATCGCGCCGGGCTCGGCGAGCTCCTCGCGAAGGACGCGGTCTCGCTGTACGCGGGCTACGATCCGACGTCGCCGAGCCTCCACATCGGCAACCTGGTCCCGACGATCCTGCTCAAGCGGTTCCAGCTCGCCGGCCATCGGCCGATCGTCGTCGTCGGTGGCGCGACCGGCATGATCGGCGATCCGTCGGGCAAGAGCGACGAGCGCAACCTGCTCGACGACGCGACGCTGCAGGCGAACCTCGCCGGGATCCGCACGCAGCTGTCCCGGCTGCTCGACTTCGACGATGCCCGGACCGGCGCCGTGATGACGAACAACTACGACTGGACCAAGGGCCTGTCGTTCCTCGACTTCTTGCGCGACGTCGGCAAGCACCTGACGATCAACTACATGACCGCCAAGGACTCGGTGAAGTCGCGGCTCGAGGCCGAGAGCGGCATCAGCTACACCGAGTTCTCGTACATGCTGCTGCAGGCGTACGACTTCGTCGCGCTGTCGCGCTCGCACGCGTGCCGGCTACAGGTCGGCGGCTCCGACCAGTACGGCAACATCACCGCGGGATGCGAGCTGTCGCGCAAGCTCGGTGGTCCGCAGCTGTACGGGCTCGTCGCGCCGCTGCTGCTCGACTCGACCGGTCAGAAGATGGGCAAGACGTCGACCGGCGAGCGCGTGTGGCTCGATCCCGAGCGCACGACCGCGTACGCCTTCTACCAGTACTGGCTCAACGTCACCGACGACGACGTGCCGAAGCTCCTGCGGATGTTCTCGCTCCGGCCGCTCGCCGAGGTCGAGGAGGTGCTCGTCGCGCACGACGCCGACCGCAGCAAGCGCGGGGCGCAGCGCGAGCTGGCGACCGCGATGACGGCGTGGGTGCACGGCGCCGACGGCCTTGCGCGCGCCGAGGTCGCGACCAAGGTCATGTTCGGCGGCGAGCTCGCGGGCGTGACCGATCGCGATCTCGCGCAGCTCGTCGGCAGCGTCGCCTCGTGCGACCTCCCGCGCGCGGAGCTCGAGGCCGGCATCGGGATCGTCGACCTGTTCGCGCGCACGTCGCTCGTGACGTCCAAGGGAGAGGCGCGCAAGCTCGTCGAGAACAACGGCGCGTTCCTCGGCAACGCGAAGGTCACCGACGTCAAGCAGGTCGTCACGCTGGCGAACCTGACGACCGAGTCGATGATCGTGATCCGCAAGGGCAAGAAGGGCTTCTGCCTCGTCCGCGTGGTGTGACGATCTAGCGGCGGACGAGCACGAGCTCGTGCTCGATCACTGTCGCCTTGCGCACGGGCCCGAAAGCGGCGAGCGCCGCGCGCACGGCTGGCGCGGCGTCGACCGCGGCCGCGAAGATCACCCCACGGAGCTTGTTCGCGATCAGCATCACGAGCGCGTCGTCCCGTACGGCCGGGGCGCACACGAGCAGCGCGCGCCCCGCGCGGGCGACCTCCTCGAGCACGGGCAGGAGCTGCGCGGGGTCCGCCAGGTCGACGTCGCTGACGAACAGCCGAGGATCGTCGAGCTCGGCGCACCACGTATCGGGATCGGTCACGAAGTACGGCGAGCTGGCGCGCACCGCGAAGCGTTCACCAGGTGCGTCGACCGCGATCGGGCCGCGGTCTGTGCGCGGCGGCGGGGAGAGGAGCTGGTCGCGGGTCTCGGGATCGGGAAGGAAGATGCCACCGGGAGAGCGCAGGGTCATCGCCGCGAGCATACCCGGCGACGGTCACGCGCTCACAGCCCGGAGAACGCGCGCAGCGCCAGGGCCTCGGGCGTCTGCGCGCCGGCCGCGTCGCGCAGGGTCATCGTCGTGTGGACCGGGGCCACCGCGGCGGCGGTGTGTCGCGCGGTCCACACCGCGAACAGCGGACGCTCGCCGACGCGCGGGATGACCTGCAGCCGCGCGACGATCCCCAGGCCGACCGCGCGGGCGCCGTCGACGACCCGCGCGTCGGCGTCGGCGTCGCCGCACAGCACCATGACACCGTCGGCCGCGAGCGCGCGAGCGCCGGCGGCGAGGTAGGCCTCGACGCCACCGCGATACTCGATGCGCGCGTACGCGCGTTGCTCGTCCATCGCCCCGACCGCGGTGCCGATCGGAAAGTAGGGCGGCGTCCCGGTGACGAGGTCGAAGCCCGTGCCGGCGTCGACCTCGCGCAGATCGCCGTGGTGGAGCGTGATGCGCTCTCCGAAGCCCGAGGCCGCGACGTTTCGCTCCAGCAGCTCGAACGACACGGCCTGCGCCTCGATCCCGACGAGCGTGGCCTCGCGATGGGTCCACGCGAGGTGGAGGAGGACGGTGCCGATGCCGCAGCCGAGGTCGAGGATCCGCTGCGCCGTCGGGGCGGCGCGCGTCGACACCAGGGCCGTCGTCGTGTCGTCCGACGAGAAGCGGTGGCCCTTCGCGCGCTGGTACAACCAGACGTCGCGGGTCAGGCGATCGCGCGTGACGGAGGGGCTCATGCCGGTCCGGTTGTACTACCGCGGCGTGCCGCTCGCGCGGTCCTGGTCGGCGCGGCACCCCGATTGCTAGCGACATGACCATGCGAACATCGATCGAGCGGGTGGTCATCCTCGGTGCCAACGGCGCGATGGGGGCGGGCGCGGGCGCGCTGTTCGCCAGCGTCGGCATCCCCACGAAGTTCCTCGCGCGGACGCTCGACAAGGCGGAGGCCGGCCGGGCGCGGGCCGAGGCCGCCGCCCGTGGCAAGATCGGCGCGGGCGTGATCACGTGTGGCAGCTACGACGAGCTCGAGGTCGCGCTCGTCGACGCGGACCTCGTCCTCGAGGCGGTCGCCGAGGACCTCGCGACGAAACGCGCGCTTTTTGCGCGCGTGGATCGGTCGTTGCGCGAACACCGCGACGCGGGGACGATCATCGGGACCGTGTCATCGGGGCTCTCGATCGCGGCGCTGTGTCGCGAGCGCTCGCCCGCGTTCGCCGCTCACTTCCTCGGGATCCACCTGTTCAACCCGCCGCTGGCGATCCGCGGGTGCGAGCTGATCCCGCACGCCGGCACCGATCCCGCGGTGCTCGCGCGCGTCCGAGATCTCCTGATCGACCGCTGCGACCGCGAGGTCATCACGTGCGCCGACACGCCCGGCTTCGCCGGCAACCGCCTGGGCTTCAAGGTGCTCAACGAGGTCGCGCAGCTCGCCGAGGAGTACGGCGTCGCGCACCTCGATCAGCTCGTCGGGCCTCACACCGGGCGCGCGCTCCCGCCGCTCGCGACGATCGATCTCGTCGGATGGGACGTCCACGCCGCGATCGTCGATCACCTGAACACCTCCACCCACGACGCGGCCCACGCGGCCTTCCAGCTGCCAGCCTACATGCGGCGCGGGATCGCCGCGGGCATCCTCGGCCGCAAGGCCCGCGACCGCGGCGGCTTCTTTCACGTGGTCGGCAAGAAGCCCGATCAGCAGACGTTCGTGCGCGATCTATCGACGCTCGATCTCGTGCCGCTCGGCACGCCGGCGCCACCCGCGCTCGTCGTGGCGATGCGGGCCGCGCTCGCGACCGCCGGGCATCGCGGCGCGATGGACGTCCTGTGCACCACGACGGGCCGCGATGCGGAGCTGCTCCTCGGCCTCCTGCTCGGGTACATCAGCTACGGCCTCGGGCTCGTGGGGGAGGTCGTCGCGCAGGCGAGCGACATCGATCGGATCATGGGTGCCGGCTTCGCGTGGGCGCCGCCGAGCGTGCTGGTCGATGCGATCGGTCCGGCGCGCACGTTGCGCCTGCTCGAGGCGATCAGGCTGCTCGGCATGACAGAGCGCACCCGGTTCTACCAGGCCTCCACGTCAGAACTGTACGGCAAGGTCCAGGAGATCCCCCAGTCGGAAACGACGCCTTTCTACCCGCGCTCGCCCTACGCGGCGGCCAAG
>JAPLLF010000890.1 GCA_026387715.1 Pseudomonadota bacterium | reverse complement strand
TCGCGTCGAACGCCTTGGGCGTGGTCGGCGCGTCGTCGAGGGCGGCGTGGAACTTGTCGACCGCGAGGTCGGTGTCGGCCAGCTCGTCACGCGCGATCACGCCCGCGGTGTAGTGGAACCGCGCGCGGCGATCCGGCGAGGTCTCCTGGGCGGACAGCTGGTCGAGCGTCTCGATCGCCTTCTTCCACTCGCGCTTCTCGGTGAACGACTCGAGCAGCTTGTGGAGCAGCACGCGCGAGCCCTCGACGAGCTTGCCGGCTTCCTGGTACGCGGCGATCGCCGCCCCGGTATCCTTGAGGCGCTCGCGCCAGAGGTCGCCCATCTCCTCTAGGAGCTTGGCGCGCTTCTGCCTGGTCTCCTCCTTGGCCGCCTCGTCGCTGCTGGCGGCGGTGACCTTGGCGAGCGCCTCGCTCTGGGCGCGCTTGGCCTCGACGACCATCTTCCACTCGCCGCGGGCGCCGCCGAGATCGACCATCGCGTCGAGCGTCGGCTCGTGCAGCGCCTCCTTCTCGAGCGCCCGGCGGAAGCACGCCTCGGCCTTCTTGTCCTCCCCGAGCGCCCGCGTGGCGAGCCCGAGGCGATACCAGATCTCCGCGGTCTGCGTGTCGGACACGCCCGTGCGGTGGCGCGCGAGGATCTCGCGATAGCGGCGATCGACCTCACGCCACTGCTCGGCCGCGCTCTCGTTGCCCTCGTTCGCCTTCGCCTCGATCATGAGCACGTCGGCGAGGCCGATCGCGGCATCGAGGTTCTCGGCGTCCTGCTCGACCGCGAGCTTGTAATGGCGCGCGGCCTTCTCGGTGCGATGCAGCATCTCGAACGCGCGACCCAGCTGGGCCTCACGGCGACCGCGCTCCTTCTTGTCGAGCCCCTCGACCTGGCGCGAGAGCATCTCGAGCACCGGCAGCGCATCCTCCCAGCGCCTGGCGCTGACGAGCCGCTCGGCGACCCGCGTGCCCGCCGCGACGTGATCGGGGTCGAGCTTCAAGATCCGGTCGTACAGCTCGAGCGCGCGCGCGCCGTCCTCGAGCTTCTGATCGACGAGCTGCGCGGCGGTCCACAGCATCTCGACGCGCTCGAGGCGATTGCCCGAGGCGGCCTCTCCGCGGAGCAGGAGCTCGACGGCCTGGGCCCAGTTCCCGCGCGCCTCGTTGATCTTCGCGAGCCCCCGCAACGCGATGAGGTTCTCGGCGTCGAGCGCGAGCGCCTTGTCGAAGTGGCGCTGCGCGACCTCGACGTCCTTGATCTGCTCGGCCGCGAGCTGGCCGGCCTCGGCGAGCAGCGGCGCGCCGCGATCGGCGTCGAGCGCCGCGTGCTTGACGAGCGCCTCGACCGCGCGGTCGTAGGCCTTGATCTGCGTGTAGAGCCGCGGCAGCGCGCTCAGCGCGCTGCGGTTCTGCTCGTCGAGCGCGATGACGTTGAGGAGGCTGTCGATCGCCTGCTGCGGCTTGGCGAGCTCCTTCTCGTAGACGCGGCCGCTCTCGAGGTAGAGCTCGATCCGCTGTGCGTTGGTCTTCGACGCCGCGATGTGGCGGGTGAGCAACGCGACGAGCTCGGTCCACTTCGACTCGCCGGCGAGCACGCGGGCCATCCCGCGATAGGCGTCGTCCGCGTTCACATCGATGGCGAGCAGCTTGTCGTACGCGAGCACCGCGCGCGCCGCGTCGCGATCCTCGAGCTCGGCGGCGAGCTTGCGGAGCACCGCGAGCTTCTCGCCCTCGGGCGCGACCTGCCCCAGCCGCTCCATCGTGCGGAGGTAGTCCTCGGTGCGGCCGGTCTTGTCGTACAGATC
>JAPLLF010000319.1 GCA_026387715.1 Pseudomonadota bacterium | reverse complement strand
GCTCGTCCTCGCGCAGCATGCTCATCAACGCGACGTGCGCGCGCGGCTCGTCGTGCAGGGCGAGCGCGCGCAGGGCGAGCCGCACGCCCTCGTCGACGCGCCCGGCGTCGGCGAGCTTCTGGCTCGCGGCGTCGAGCACGTCGAGGTTGCCGGGGCGACACAGCGCCGCCATGCCCGCCCCGGCCGCGGTCTCGAGCAAGGTGGGCGCGGTGTCCGGCGCGTCGTCGACCAGCACCCCGAAGCGGTCGCGCACCAGCTCCGCGTACGGTCGCGCCCACCCCGGCGCGGCGGCGATCACCCGTCGGAGCAGCGGGAAGTCCTCGAGCTCGGCGGCCACGAACCGCGCGAACAGCGCCTGCGGATGCTCGGGATCGATCGCGAGGATCAGATCGTCGAGGTCCTCGTGCAGCACGATCGACAGCAGGCGCAGCGTCGGCACCCGCAGCGCCGACGGCAACCTCCCGACGAGGGTGCGCGCCACCCGCGAGGCTTTGGCTTGCGTGGGCGGGGCGACGGGGACGTGCTCGGCGGTCGCGTCGACCAGCGCCGACAGCATCTGGATCGTCATCGACGCGCCCGGATCGGTGTCGCCGCCGTCGCCGTCGCTCTCGGTCTCGGCGCGCGGCTCAGGCCGGGGGATCAGCGTGGCGACCGTCGGCTCGCGCTCCTCCGCGTCCCACGCCGCCGTGGTCGCGCGCGGCTGCTGCTGCTGCCGCGCGCGCTCGCCGAGCGTCGGCGCGATCATGCGCACGATGGCGAGCACCTCGTCGGCGGTGACCGGCTCGAAGCGCCGGGGCAGCGGGCCGAGCCCCCGCGCGCCGAGCCACGCCGCGAATACCTGATCGATCTGATCGCCGAGCTTGCGGCCGATGGCATCGAACGACTGCCGCGAGCCATCGCGGCCGATCGCGTGCAAGCGCACCGCCCCCGACTTGCCCGCGACGAGCGTGAGCTCGAGCCACAGGAGCTCGTCGCGGCGCGCCGGGCCGAACACCGCGTCGTTCGGCGTCGACCCGCGCGACGCGTGCTTCGGCACGAAGTGGCCCGCCTGCGACACGATCGGCATCGACTCGAGGTCGTAGACCGCGAGCCCGGGGTGCCGGAGGCACAGCTCGATGCACGCGATCCACACGAGCAGCGACGCCTCGCGCTCGACCGCGACGTCCGGTCCCTCGACGACGAGCTCCGGCGCGAGGAACGCGATGCGCCGCGGCTTCGCCAGCGGTGGCAGCTTGGTCATCACGGCGACGTCCGCTCCAGCTCGAGCTCGCGCAGCCGCCGGGCACCCTGGCGCTCGAGCTGCGCGATCGTCTGCACGAGGCACACGTCGCCGTGCACGTAGTAGTCGGTGCCCGGGAACGGTCCGGCGACCAGCCGGGCGCCCGCGCGCTCCAGCGCCGCCGCGATCGCCGGCCGATCGAGCTGGGTGAACTCGCCAGCGAGGTACACGGTCGCCCCCGCGAGGCCGCGCCCGAGCCGGCGGGTGACCGCCGCCAGCGGCTCGAGCGTCGCGGCATCGGGTTCGGCGTGGTCCGGATCCGGCGCGGGCCGCGCGAGCGCGATCACGCCCGCGAGCCCGTCGGCGAGCGCCGGGATCGCCGGGCGCGCGGTCGGCGCGTGGTCGACGAGCCAGCGCTCGTGGGGCCCCGGGAACGCGGCCAGCGCCGGCCCGACGATCTCGGTCGGTGGCAGATCCTCGTCGAGGAGCCGCGTCGACAGATCCGCGCGCCCGGCGCGGTAGCACGCGAGCACGCGCGCGCACACGAGCTCGGCGGTGTGCGCGCGCGCCGTCGCCGCCAGCTCGAGCGCGGCGAGCGGGCGACCATGGATCGCGAGCAGCAGGGCGCCGAGGTCCGCGCGCGCGACGGTCTGCGCCACCGTCGTGAGCTGCTTGACGCGACCGCGGCGCGCGAGGTCCTCGAGGTAGAGCGCGTCGACGAGCCGCGCGGACTCGGGGTGCGCCGCGACCAGCTCGGTCGCCCGCGCCGGCTCGCCGCTGCCGCGCACCATCCAGCCCCACAGCGTGTAGAGGTACGCCTCGGGGTGTCTCGCGAACGCCGCGAGCGCGCCGAGATCCTCGGCGGCCTGCGCGCACCTCGCCCGCCGCTCGGCCGCGGGGATCGTCGCGGTCGTGCGCGCGACCGTGTGCCCGCCCACCGGCGGGCCCCCCCCCCGGTGGGCGCGGTGCCAGGCCAGGGTCGTGGTGGTGAGCAGGCCGACCGCGAGCACG
>JAPLLF010000369.1 GCA_026387715.1 Pseudomonadota bacterium | reverse complement strand
GTGCAACGGCGTCGCCCCCTGCGCGTTCGTCGCGTTGACGTCGGCGCCGCGGTCGATCAGCCAGCGTGCGTTGGTGACCTCGGTCCTGGACATCACGCCGCTCCTGGACTTGGTCAACAGGAGAAGCGGCGTGTTGCCGTGCTCGGTGTTGCGGACCTCGAGGTCGGCTCCGCGATCCAGCAAGCACCCGGCGAGATCCAGCTTGGCCCGTTGCACCGCGACGTGCAGCGCCGCGTAGCCAGCGTACGCCACGGCGTCCAGCTGATCGATGCGCGCGCCCTTGTCGAGCAGCAGCGCCGCGAGCGCCGGGTCCGGAAGCTTGTCGGCGAGCAGGTGGAGCGGCGAGCGCCCGTCCTGGTCGACCGTGTTCACGTCCGCCCCGGCCTCGACCAGCAGCTTCGCGAGCGCCTTCGACTTCAACGCGAACGCGGTCTCGAGCACCGTCATGCCACGCCCGTCGCGCGCGTCGGGGCTCGCCCCCGCGGCGAGCGCGGCCTGCGCGCCCTTCACGTCCTTGTTGTCACACGCGGCGACCAGGTCGTCGTTTGCAGCCATCGCCGCGAGCGTGGCACAGGTCGCGCCCGGCGAATGCTTCGGCAGCTGCTCAACGGGGAGACGGGCACGAGCGCGCGAGCGCGCGATCGTGCCGTAGCACCATGAGCCGGGGCAGCCCGACCGGCGAGGTCCTGGCCTCGCCTCTGACAAATCTGCCATCGCACGCGTCGCGGGTGCCGAACACTGGACTGCCGGTTCCGACGTCTCGAGCGTGAACGCCGTCAGCGTTGCTCGAGGTAGCTGGCCGGAGCGAACAGGTTGCGCTTGCGGAGCGGCGCCGGGCTCTCACGCTCGATACGTGCGCGCAGCTTCGGGCTGTGCTGGGCGGCATCGACGAGGAACAGCGGCGAGGTGAGGCAGCCCTCGGTAGCCGTCCAGTGCGGCGCGGGCTGGCCGGCACGTTCGGCGAGCAACTCGACAACGGCCGCCGCCACGGCGCGAACGCGAAGGTCGGTCGTGGCGGGCGGTGGTTCGTCCGCGAACACCGGAGCCGACCGGAGCCAATCTTGGACGAGCGACCGCGCGATCAGCGGGTCGTTGGTCAGGATCGCGGTTGCGATGTTCTCGGCGGTGCTCACGGTGCCAGCATCGCCGGGTCTCCTGAGCCGGCTCGAACACCGCGACGACATCGGCGGTTGCCTCGCGTGCGCGGAAGTGCACGGCCATGACCGCGCCGCCGATGACGAGCAGTTCGATCGTGCGGTCCTCCTGCGTGGGCGCCATGGCTCGAGGCCCGTTCGTGTGGCGAGTGTGCGGCTCATGACCAAGGAACTGTAGTTCAAAGGGCTCAACCCTACGGTTGACGTTGAGCGTGGCGCGCTTTGCGTCGCTCGCAGCCCGCGGATCTTCATCGCATCGAGGATGGCGGCACACTTCATCTCCATCTAACCCCAAGCCTCGGATTGCGATGTGCGGACCACCCTCCGCGTTGTTGGCAGTCTGCTCAGGAAGTCGCAGATTTGTCTTGACGTGATCTTGGGCGCCTCGACACAGCGTGCGATGTGACCGACCAAGATCGTCGCGAGAACGCGATGGCAGGACGACCGAGCGCGGTCGCGGTCGAGCTCGCGAAATAACTCATCTGCGGCGTGAATCGTCGACGAGAACGCACGCCGTCGCGTCCGAAATCACCGTGGTAGAAGCGATGCACATTTGCGGAGGGGCCGATCATGACGGGTCATGGATCGAATGAGGACGGATCGAACACCGAATGGGAAGCGGTGCACGCCGCGTTGATGTCGATCGCGCGGCGGCGAGGCGCGCTGGACGCCGAGGAGGCTCGGCTGCTCCGCCGCGCGGAGGATGTCCAGATCTGGCTTCGCTTCGGGATGGTGTCACCGCTCGACTACCTCGAGCGCAAGCTCGGCTACGCGCCACACACCGCGAACGAGCGACTGCGCGTCGCGAGCGCGCTCGCCGATCTCCCGGAGATGGAGCGCGCGCTCGAGACCGGCGAGCTGTGCTTCTCGGCCGTGCGCGAGCTCACGCGCGTGGCGACCGAGGATGGCGAGGCAGCGTGGATCACCTGGGCGGCGGGCAAGTCCGTCCGCGAGATCGAGCAGAAGGTCGCCACGCACGACCCCGGCGATCTACCCACCGACCTCGGCAAGCCGGTGGAGGCCCAATCGCATCGCGTGTCGATCGAGCTGCCACCGGAGACGTATGCGCGGTGGCGGCAGGCGATCGCGATCCTTTCCGACGAGCACGGTCGGCGGCTCGACCTGCCGAGCTTCGTCGGTGCGCTGCTCGACGCGGCGCTGGACCAGAAGGTGGCCGACGGTGACCTCGGTCGCGCGCGGTACCAGATCGCGATCACGCGGTGCGCCGAGTGCCGGCAGGCGACGCAGGAGGGTGGTGGCGTGCAGGTTGCGATCGGTCCCGACGCGCTCGCGTGTGCGAGCTGCGATGCCGTCGAGATCGGATCGATCGATGGAGACGGCCCCGACGGACAGCTAGCGACCCAGACGATCCCTCCAAGGATCCGCCGCTTCGTGATGCATCGCGATGGCCGAAAGTGCCGCGTGCCCGGATGTCGAAGTGCCAAGCACCTCGACGTCCACCACCTCCACCATCGCGAGCACGGCGGTGACCACGAGCCAAGCCTGCTCGTCACCATGTGCGGCTCGTGTCACGCGGCGCACCATCGCGGCGATCTGATCGTGCGCGGCACCGCGCAGGACCTCGTCGTCGAACGCCCCAACGATCCCGACGTGCGAGCTCGCCGGTCCCACGTGGGATCACCCACGCGTGGCGAGCGCGAGGACGCGAAGCTCGCCCTCGTGACGCTCGGGTTCACGCCGGCGCTCGCGCGCGACGCGCTCGCGAGGGTGCCGGACGTGCCAGCGCGGTCGCTCGAGTAGATGATTCGCGAGGCGCTCAAGCACTGTGCGTTGCTGACAAACTGCTTGCGCACGACATGAAGGTTGGTTATCGAGCTAATCAATGAGCGCAGGGTTCTCTACTCGACGCGATGAGCGTTTTTGAAGGTTGTGCGCGTCGCTCACATCGTAGTGTCGTGTCTAGCGGCATTCGGTTGTTGTCGTCGATCCGGTGTTGTTCGAGGTACAGTGGATGGTGGTGGGCCTCCGCAGTGCTCCTTCGGTGAATCCCTTGAGCCCCTCCGCAATTGCGCGCCAGCGGCTTCGAGACTCGGCCTCCTCACGCTCGACGGCCTCATCGACTTCTTTCTGTGCGCGGGTGTTCACGGCCGCGATCGCCGCGTCGTGCCATGTTCGTACGGCTTGGTTGTGGGACTCACGTGCCCACGTTTCGAGCTTGTGCCAGCTCTTGCACGGAATCGGGTACGCCCTGCAGTGGAGGAGAACGCGATCCCAGTTCGCATACACGTAACGCTCCCGGAGCCGAGCCAGGAACATGTCCGCAAAGATGGCGCCGCACGCAGGCGTATCTGCTCCGTCGCACACCCGATCCTCAAAGTTCTTGATCGCCGTGTCGTTCAAGATCTCTGACACGATCATTCCGCACGCCTGCCTGACCCCATGCAACACCCCGGGGGGTGGATCGACGAGATGGGTTGACGGTGCATGATCGGCGACCCCGTCGCAGGCAGGGCTGATCCACCTCGCCAGGGTGAGCTCGTTGACGCGGCCGACGTTCTCTCGTCGATCGTACTCGATGACCACGGTTGCATCGGAGGCTGAGAAGCAGCCGCCGAGGAGGAGGAGCCACGCCCAAACCGCTCTCATCGGACAACCCTATCACCCGGCGATCTCGTCCTCGCAAACCACACCCGAAAGGAGACCGCGCGGAGACAGAGCTCGGCTCGCCTCCCAGGTCACTGCTTCGGTAGCGGCTTGAGCCCGTACTTCTCCATCTTGTAGATCAGCGCGCGGCGCGACAGCCCGAGCCGGCGCGCGGCGCGCGTCTGGTTGTTGGTCTCGGCGTCCAGCGCGGCGACGATCGCGGCGCGCTCGACGTCGGCGACCTGGCCGCGCACGTCGCTGGGATTGGACGACGCCAGGTGGCGGTGGTTGGCGTCGCGCAGCTTGTCGGGGAGATCGACGAACGTGATCACCGGACCGGCGAGCACGAGCGCGCGATCGATCGCGTTCTTGAGCTCGCGGATGTTGCCGGGCCAGCTGTACCCGCGCAGCGCGGCGCGCGCGGCGTCGTCGAGGGTCGGGGCCGCGCGGTTCTGCTCGACGGCGCCGACCCGGAGGAAGTACTCCGCGAGCGGGAGGATCTCGTCGACGCGATCGCGCAGCGGCGGGATCGCGATCGCGAAGCCGGCGATGCGGAACAGGAGGTCCTGGCGAAACCGCCCGGCGCGCACCTCGCCTTCGAGATCGCGGTGCGTGGCGGCGATCAGGCGGGTGTCGGTCGGGATCACCGCCGTGCCGCCGACGCGCGTGATCTCCTTGCGCTCGAGCACGCGCAGCAGCTTGGCCTGGAGCGACAGCGGGATCTCGCCGATCTCGTCGAGGAACAGCGTGCCACCGTCGGCGGCCTCGAAGAACCCGATCTTGCGCTTGTCGGCGCCGGTGAACGAGCCGCGCTCGTGGCCGAACAGCTCGCTCTCGAGCAGCGTCTCGGGGAGCGCGGCGCAGTTGAGCTTGATGAGCGGGTGGTCGCGGCGGCCGGAGCGGCGGTGGATCGCCTCGGTGACGATCTCCTTGCCGACGCCGGTCTCGCCGAGGATCAGCACGGTCATCGCGGTGTCCGCGATGCGATCGACGAGGGCGTAGACCCGCTTCATCGCGGGGTCGGCGATGATCGCGCTGCTCGACGCCGCGTCCGGTGGTGGCGCGGGGCGCTGCCCGCGCGTGCCGCGCACGCCGGTCCGGAGCTGGTGGATCAGCTCGAACACCGTGGAGCCGTCGTCGGGGCACAGCACGCTGGCGCGGGTGGCCACCGACACGTCGGTGCACAGGCGCTCGAGCGTCGCCTGGCCTTCGGCGCGATCGAGCTCGGGCAGGATGACCAGGTAGTCGTCGCCGACGTCCTCGGCGACCATGTCCATCGGTCGGAGGGCGGCGGCGATCCGATCGATGGCCGCATCGTCGGCGGTTCGCACGAGCGCGAGCGTGAGCGGACGGCGGTAGCGCACGGCGCGATCGACCTCGCTGACCAGCCGCGCCTCGCCGCTGGTGGCGTCGGCGATCGCGCTCGGCACCTCGGCCAGGCCGGTCGTGTAGCCGAGCACCGCGGTCGCAGGGCCGATCGAGATCTCGTCGCCCGCGCGGAGCCGGGTGATGCCGGTGATGCGTTCGTTGTCGATCCGCGTGCCGTTGCGACTGGCGAGATCCTCGATCTCGATCACGTCGCCGGTCCGCCGGATCCGCGTGTGGAGGCGCGAGACCTTCTCGTGGTCGATCATGATCGTGGCGCCGCGCGAGCGTCCGAACGTGACGTCGACGCCGTCGGGTAGCTCGACGACACGTGAGGTGTTGTCGTGATGGACGACCAGGAACGCGCGCGGCTGGTCCCGGGTGTGGAGCGAGGTCGCACCCGCGTCGATCGTGAGAATTTCAGTCACGGATGTACCAAGCTTGCACAGTCCCCGGGTTGCACATGTCTTCTCGTGGTCGATCCAGCAGGTTGGACGCGTTCGATCGCTGGTCCTCTCATTGCACCACGAGTTATGCCATGCGCGGTCTCGTCGTCCTCGTGCTGCTGGTCGGTTGCCACACCGACACCGGCGACGATACGACCACCCCGGATGGACCCGCCACCGGGGATCCGGAGCTGAGCGTTCGCTGGGTGCTCGACAAGCCCGTGCCAGGTGCCGTCACGAGCGACCTGTCCCTGACGTCCGCCCAGCTCGGGTTGGCACGGCTGGCCGTGGTCGGCGATGCGGGCCCGGGCGATCCCCGGACCACGCGCGACAACCCGATGACGTTGTGGGACGCGACGCACGCCGCCCCCGTGATCGAGTTCTCCGATGCGCCCCCGGGCCTGTACTCGCTCGTCACCCTCGACCTCCAGGGCGATGGTGAGGAGCTCGCCTCGTTCGAGCTCCTTGGCCAGGTCACCCTGGGTGGCGTGTCCCGGTCGTTCCGCGTCACCGACAACGAGGACCTCCGGATCTCGCTGCCGTGCAACGCGCTGGTCGAGGAGCGTCAGCCGCGCGAGATCGCGCTGCGCTTGCGGCTCGACCACGCGCTCACCGCGATCGACTTCACCAACGTCCCCATGGTCAATAACGTGCTCGTCGTCGATCACGACAGCGATCAGATCATCAAGGTCCGCAACGAGCTCGTCGACAG
>JAPLLF010000920.1 GCA_026387715.1 Pseudomonadota bacterium | reverse complement strand
GGCAGGACGAGCTCGCGGATCCGGTCGACGATCGGCTCGCTGGTATCCTCGAGCTCGAGCCGCGTGATGTCCGGTGGTAGCTCGGCGAGCGCGCCGAGCGGATGCAGCAGCCACTCGCCCGAGATCCGCGCGACGCCATCGCGCTGGAGGACCACGGCGTAGTCGCCGGGATAAGCGACGTGACAGGTGTCGAGGCCGGGGCGCCCGACGATCGCCAGCTCGACGTGCGCCGGGAGTTGCGGGCGCAGCGCCAGGCCGCGGCGGACGCCTCCGACGAGCGTCAGCCGCGTCAAGCGGTCGACCCAGGGGAGGTTCCGGACGAGGTCGAAGCCCGGCAGGCCGAGCGTGAGCTCGGTGATCCGCGCGCGCGCGCCGCACCACGGCAGGACGCGATCGACGAGGACCTGCCGATCGTCGGGCACGCCCGGCGCCAGCATGATGGCGACGTGGGCGATCGTCGGCACGAGGCGATCGAGGACGTCGAGGGTGCGCACCTCGAGCTCGATCGCGCGCAGCGCGATCATCCGCGGATCGGTCGCCAGCCGCGCGCCACCCGCGCCGGCGACCTCGCGGACCTGGGCGAGGTTCGCGGCCACGTCGGCCCCCGCGTCGACGCTTCCGCCGTGGACCAGCTCGACGCGGGTGACGAGCCCGCGGTCGAACCGCGCCGCGGTGACGCCGGGCGCGAGCCCGCCGAGCCATACCTTGCCATGCCGCGCGACGAGCTCGCGGATCCGGTCGCGGCGCGCGGGCGCCTGGTCCGGATCGGCCGGCAACAGCTGGAGGGACATCAGCTCGCCCCGCGGATCGCCCGCCGCCTGGAGCGCGTCGGCGAGCACCTCACGGACGGCATCGTCGTCGGGGTTCGCGATCGCCTCGCGCCACAACGTCGCGAGCTCGTTCGCCATGACCGAGCGTACCGTGACGCGCGGTGGCCCGCTTGCTGGCGCCGCGATCGCCATGCGATACGAGGCAGATGCACAAGCACCTCCTGTTCGTCGCGGTCGTCGGCTGCGCGACCTCCGCGGGCCCCACGGCCACCACGCCCACCACGCCGACGCCGCTCGCCACGGGCTCCGAGCCGACCGCCGGTGCGACCGGCGGCGCGACGTACGGCGGCGCGACCTACGGCGGCGCGACCTACGGCGGCGCGCCCGCCGTCGAGGGCGCCGACGATCCCGAGGGCGGCGACACGTACGTCGGAGGCCTCGGCCACGGGGCGGGTCCGGGAACCGGACAGGGCGTGGGCGCGGCCCGCAGCAGGACGACCGCGGCCCCGGTCATGCGGATCGGCCAGCCACAGTCGGTCGGCGATCTCGACAAGGCGATCATCCGTCGCTACATCAAGCGGAACCTGAGCAAGATCATGTACTGCTACGAGAAGCAGCTGCTGGCGGCGCCGGGGCTCGAGGGCATTGTGAACGCGCAGTTCTTCATCGCCCCGGACGGCAAGGTGACGCACTCCAACGCGAACGGCGTCAACGGCGACGTGTCTTCGTGTGTCGCCAACGTGATCTCGACGATCGAGTTTCCCAAGCCGAAGGGTGGTGGCGGCGTGCAGGTCAACTATCCGTTCAACTTCCGTCCTACCGGCGGCTGAGGGCGCGCGCCCTGGCCGGGGTGTAGCTTCGGGGCATGACCTCGTTCGCTCGCCTCCTCTTGATCCCGCTCACCATGCTCGCGTTGCTCGTGGCTCCGCGGGTCGCCCATGCCGACGGCTCGTGGGGCGCCGCGCTCACGGTCAAGCAGTTCATCTCGGCGCAAGTCGACGCCATCAAGGCCGGCGACCTCCCGAAGGTGAAGGCCGGCCTGTCCACGCGTCAGCAGGGCAAGATCACCGCCGAGATGCTCGCGAAGGCGAAGAAGAGCCTCGGCGCGACGACGATCGACGACCTCGTCGCCTCGGTCGAGCCGAGCCCCGACGCGAAGGAGCCGACCACGGTCAAGGTGAAGATGAAGAACGGCCGCACGCTGACCACGCTGATGAAGGTGGATGGCAAGGTCGTCGCCGACACGATCTGGTTCAAGTAGGCAGGGACGCGCACCTTCGCGCGAGCGTGAGGCGCGTCGAACGTCGCGAGCCACCCCGGACTGTCCGGCGCGCCCGCTGATAAAGGTGGACGCGTCGTCACGGGGCAACGAGCGATTCTCGTTGTGTGGGCAGGCGGGGCGTTACGAGCTCCATCGACTCGTCATGCAGTCGCGGATCTGATCTGTTCATGACGCTCCGTCCCACGTGGGACGGACACGGCGTGCGGTCAGGCGGATCAGCACCGCTTGCAGTGCTTGAGGGCCTCGCGAAGCACCTGTTCCAGCGACAGGCGCGGTAGGTCGGGCACCTTCGCGAGCGCCTCTCGCGCGATCGATCGTGAGAACCCGAGCGTGATGAGCCCGAGTTGCGCCTGGTCGCGAACCGTCGGCCCTGCGTGGGTGTGACCGTTCGGCAGGTCGCCCGGTGCATCGTCGCGAACCGTCGGTCCCGCGTGGGACTGGTGCCGGTGATCGATGAGGCCTGCCGCGGTCCGAGGCTCATCGAGCTGGCCGCGGGTGGTGTGGTCCGGATCGTTCGGACGTTCGACGACGAGGGATCGCGCTGTGCCGCTGACGACGAGCGTGCCGCGATGGTGCGCCTCGTGACACGACGTGCACATGGTGATCAGCAGGCTCGGATCGTGATCGCCGCCATGCTCGCGGTGATGGATGTGATGCACGTCGAGGTGCCGGGCGCTGCGACATCCGGGGACCCGGCACCGGCGACCATCGCGATGCATCACGAAACGGCGGACCTTCGGTGGGATCGTCTGCGTCGCGGGGCTCGCATCGGGCGCGTCACCGTCGACGTTGCCGATGTGCACGGCGTCGCAGGTCGCGCACGCCAGGGCCTCCGGACCGATCGGCACCTGCACGCCGCCGCCCTCCTGCGTCGCCTGCTGGCAGCGTGGGCACACGCTGATCGCGATCTGGTAGCGTGCACGACCAAGCGCCGAGTCCGGAACCCGGTCCACGAGCGCAGCCTCGAGCAGCGCGCCGACGAACGCGGGGAGCTCGAGGCGCCGACCGTGCTCGTCGGACAGGATCACGATCGCCTGGCGCCACCTCGCATACGTCTCGGGTGGCAGGTCGATCCACACGCGGTGATGCCGCGCCTCGGGTGCCTTCTCGAGATCGTCGGGATCATCGCCACGCTCGTGCGCGGCGACCTTCTGCTCGATCTCGCGGACGGTCTTGCCCGCCGCCCACGCGATCCACGCGTCTTCGCGGTCTTCGGTCGCCACGCGCGTGAGCTCGCGGACGGCCGAGTAGCACAGCGCGCCGGTCTCCAGCGCGTGCTCGATCTCGGGAAGGTCGGCGAGGGCACGCGCAACCCGCAAGCGCTCGTTCGCCGTGTGCGGCGTGTACCCGAGCTTGCGCTCGAGGTAGTCGAGCGGCGACACCATCCCGAAGCGTTGCCAGAGCTGCACGTCCACGGCTTGCCGCAGCCAGCGAGCCTCCTCGGCATCGAGCACCCCGCGTCGCTGCGCGATCGACATCAGCGCCGCGTGCACCACTTCCCAGCTGACCTCGTTCGATGCATGCCCCATCATGATCGGTCCCCTCGCGAATGTGCATCGCTTCTACCACGACGGTTTCGGACGTCCTGAAAGGCTCTCCCGACGACGAATCGCAGCTCGAACGAGATTTTTGAGGTGCGCGGTGGCAAACCGCGCGCAGCCCGCACGCCATCGCGATCTCGCGACGATCTTCGTGGCAGATGCGATCGACGTGCGCGGGTCGACTCCAGATCCGTCAAGGAAAATCCGCGAATTCTCGCGCACTGCCGTCGCACATCCATCAAACCTGCCGTGGTGGACGACCCTGCGATCGCATCGGCGGTCGGCATCGTGCTTGGACGCATGCTCACGACAGCACCAAGCGTTGTCGTGAGGTGCGACGCATCTTCGAGAGGTCGAATCATGCCGTCGTCGCTCACCCAAGAAACCGCGTGACGCAACGTGCAAGACTGAGCCGTGATCCAGATGCGGAGTTCGGGCTCCGGGCGTTGCGCAGCCCACGTCGAGCTCCTGCGATGAACACGCGCCGAATGCGCGAGCGTGGAATCCACCTCGTCGCGTGCGCACGACTGCTGGTGCTGCCGGCGTGCTGGCATGGTGGAACGTCCGACGAGCCGTGGCCGCAACCCGCGCACGCACACGTGCATCGCGGCGTGGTGACCGCACATCCGGCGATCTCGGATCGTGAACCCCTGGCAGGCGAGGCCTTCGCCACCCAGCTGCGATCGACCGGGCCCGCCGATCTGCCGACGTACGCGACCGGGCCGGTCATCTTGCTCGACATGAACCACCGGACCGTTGGGCTGGAGCGCCCGCAGTTCACGATCCTGTGCGGCGACGCGGCGGTGGTCGCCGCGCACGACTGGGGCGTGAAGCTCGCGAACCCGAGCCGGGCTGCCCCGACGTGTGACCTCGCGTCGGGCTCGACGGCGCTCGCGTGTACGCAGGTCGCGCTGGATTCTCGGGTGATCGTCTTCGACGACGCAGGCTCACCACGCATCACGGGGCTGGTGATCACGACGGGCGATCCACGCCGCGCGCTGGATCTTCTGAGGAGGTCCAGGATGCCCGGCGCAAGCTGTCCATGACGGTGGTCACGAGGATGATCGTGCTTGAGGGCGTCGCCTTCACGCGTCCGGTCGACATCGCAGTCGCCATCCGACTCGTCGTCGAGTGCTGCAAGGAGCTCGACCGCAGCGCACACCGAGGTGCGCCGTTCAGGTTCACGTTGTCACGCTGGGGATCACTGATGATCTCCGAGGTGGTGGTCGCGGATGGCTCGTCGCTGGGCTATCTGTCACCGGAGCTGGCAAGCGGACTCGAAGCCGATGCGCGCTCACACGTGTTTATCCTCGGCATCTTGCTCTGGGAGCTGGTCGTGGGGAGGCCACTCTTTGCTGGAGCGACGGACTACCAGACGATCGAGATGGTTCGCGCGGCGGCTATCCCGTCGGCCCGGGAGTGTCCACGTGGCGACGACCAGGTCGGACAGATCCTGAACAGGGCATTGGCCAGGGATCCCGGCGATCGCTATCCATCCATCGGGGAGCTTCGCCGCGCGCTCGACGCGTATCTGCAAACGCACGACGTCGGCACGACGATGGTCGACGTGATCGAGCGCCTGTGGCCCGCGTCCCAGGGTCCCACATAGGCAAGCAGCAGGGTTGGGCTCACGCACGAGCGCGCCCAAGCGAGGGTGGGCGTGGGGCCCGGCGCTTGTGTCTAGCAGTCGCGCCGCACCACAGCTCCGAGCACCCCTGGGCCTCAAGTACGCGCCCACCGTGTCATCGCCAAGCGCCGGACCCACTGCCCACCTCTCGCGCAGCGCGCGAGGCCCGGGGTTCTACACCGAGGCCTACGCCACACAGGGTCCTCCAGTAGTCAGGCATGGGGGCCGGGCTCCTTGAGCGCCATCCCCGCTCAGAAGCGGCCGAACAGGCCGAAGCCGAAGAACGGCCCGCCGAGATCGAGGTGGCCAAAGGCCGCGTCCATCAGCGGCAGCTTGATCGTTCCGTCGCTCGGGCGATCGGGGCTGGTGGTGAGGTCGACGTCGCTGGCGGCGGTGTAGCCGAGCTCGGCGCGCAGGCCGAGGCCGAAGCGGGGGAGATCGATCGCGAGGAGATCGAGCGCGAGCGACGCGGTCGTGGTGGCGGCGAGGCCGTCGTCGGAGGCGCGGTGGCCCATCGCGTCGGCGATCGCGATGGACTCGCGGGAGGTGCCGAGCCCGAGGCGCGCGGACACGGCGACGCGGGGGTGGAGCTCGTAGCGGGCGCGGGCGGCGAGGCCGAGATCGAAGGTGTCGATCGACGTCGTCAGGGTCTGGAACAGCGCGCCGGCCGCGGTGCCCCAGCCCATGCTGGCCTCGGCCCACAGCGCGAGGTGCGGGATGGTCGCGATCGGCAGCTGGTAGCCGTAGGTCAGGGCGCCGCCGCCGAGCGACTCGGTGGTGAGCGCGTTGGCGGAGTCGGAGCGCAGCGCGCGCACGCTGGAGCCGATCGAGATCTGGCTGTCGGCGGCGGCGATCGTCGTCGACGCGGCGACGAGCGAGACGAGCGAGAGCGTGAGGAGCGTCTTGCAGTTCATGATCTTCTTCATGGTC
>JAPLLF010000344.1 GCA_026387715.1 Pseudomonadota bacterium | reverse complement strand
CTCCGGGATGGACTTCATCGAGTTCGACGCGTCGGCCTCGATGGTCGATCCGCTGCTCAAGTTCTTCCGCGAGCGCGAGCGGAGGCTGCGGCGATGAGAACCTTGGCGCTGCTCGTCGTCACCGTGATCGGCTGCGCGACGGCGACCCCGACGACGACCGAGGCCGTGCTCGTCCCGAGCAAGGACGCGATCGTGAAGGTCACGGATCGGGGCCCCGTGAAGGTCACGCTCACCGTGTGGCCCCCCAAGCCCACGCTCGGCGATCCGATCTACACGCGCCTCGAGGTCACCGCGCCGCCGGGCATCACGATCGACGCGCCGTTCCAGCAAGCGGGCGACGACACGCTCGGCCGGTTCAAGATCGTCGCGTTCACGCGCGACGGCGGCGCCAACCAGACCTACACGCTGGCCGCCCAGACCAGCGGCCGCCACCGCGTGCCGCCGCTGCGGCTCGAGATGACCGACACCCGCCCCGGCAAGCCACCCGGCAAGGACGAGATCCTGACCGACGAGGTCCCGCTCGAGATCGCGCCGGTGTCGACCGATGCGATCGGCAAGGAGCTCGCGCCGGCGCTCGGCGCGCTCGACGAGACCGTCGGAGGCGTGTCGTGGCTGGTGATCGGCGGCGGCGCGCTCGCCCTCGCGATCGCCGCCTCCGGGGGACTCCTGCTGTATCGCGCGCTGCGCACCCGGCGGCGGATCGCCAAGCAACGGTCGGCGTACGACGAGGCCGTGGCCCGCCTGCGCGAGCTCGAGGACAAGGGCGCGCCGACGGGCGAGGACGCCGATCGCTACTTCGTCGAGCTGTCCGCGATCGTCCGCCGCTACCTCGAGCTGCGCTACGAGATCCGCGCGCCGGAGCAGACCACCGAGGAGTTCCTCGACCTGGTCGCGCACAACGACGCCGCTAAGCTGTCCGCCACCCACCGCGGCCTGCTCGGCGGGTTCCTCGAGCGCTGCGATCAGGTGAAGTTCGCCGGCTACCGACCGGACCGCGAGGAGTCGATCGCGTCGCTCGCCGCGGCGCGCGGGTTCGTCGAGGACACCCGCCTCGTGGAGGTCGCCCGATGATCGCCCGCATCGTGTTCGCGCTCGCCGTCACGCTCGCCGCCGCGTGGCTCGCGGTGCACTACGCCAGCGGCGTGGACTTCACGCATCCCTACCTGTTGCTCGTCGCGCTCGCCGCGATCCCCGCCGCGTGGTGGTCGTTCCGCGGCACCGGGCGCGTCGCGTTCTCGTCGCTCCGGGTGTTGCCCGCGAGCGGCAGCACGTGGCGGACGCGGCTCGCCTGGCTCCCCGACGCGATGATGGCGCTCGCGATCGTCGCGCTCGCGATCGCGCTGGCGGGGCCCCGCCGCGGCGACGCCAACTCGCGGATCCGGCGCGAGGGCATCGCCGTGATGATGGCGATCGACGTGTCCGGATCGATGCGCGCGCTCGATCTCGGCGGCCGCGAGGAGGACACGCGGCTCGACGCGGTCAAGAAGGTGTTCGAGCGCTTCGTGCTCGGCGGCCGCGGCCTGGGCGGCCGTGGCGACGACGCGATCGGCCTGGTCGCGTTCGCGCGCTACGCCGACACCCGCAGCCCGCTGACGCTCGATCACGGCAACCTCGTGACCGCCGCGCGCCAGCTCGACTTCGCGCCGCGCGAGGAGGACGGCACCGCGATCGGCGCCGGCCTCGCGCTCGCCGTCGCGCGGCTGACCGAGTTCTCGGCGAAGACCCGCATCGCCATCCTGCTCACCGACGGCGTGTCGAACTACCACGAGATCGACGAGGACGCCGCGATCGACGAGGCCGCGCGCAAGGGCATCAAGGTCTACACGATCGGCGCGGGCACCACCGGCGTGGCGCCGATGCGCATCGATCGCGGCGATGGCCACGCCCAGCTCGTCCACGTCCCGGTCGAGATCGACGAGACCACGCTGCGCAAGATCGCCGACAAGACCGGCGGTCGGTACTTCCGCGCGACCGACAGCGACGGGCTCGAGAAGATCTACGCGACGATCGACGCGCTCGAGCGCACGAAGATCGAGGAGACGCGGTTCACGCAGTACCACGAGTACTTCGATCGCTTCGTCGGCCTCGCGCTCGGCCTCGTCACGCTCGCGCTGCTGCTGCGCGCGTCGATCCTCAGGAGGCTCCCGTGAGGAGCGTCCGCGTGAGCCCACCGGTGAGCCGATAACCATGCCGTTCCTCGACTGGACCAACGCGGAGCCAGGCCGCGTCCACCTGATCTGGCTCGCCCTCGCGATCGTCGGCGGCCTCGTCGTCCTCGAGCTGCGCCGGCGCGATGCCATGGACGCGTTCCTCTCACCGGTCATGCAGCGACGGCTCACCGCCCACGCCGGCATGGGGCGCGTGATCGCGCGGCTCGTGCTCGTGCTGCTCGCGCTGGTGTTCGGCGTGTTCGCGGCGATGCGCCCGCAGGCCCGCGGCGAGACCGAGGTCGTCGGCGTCGGCGCCTCGGCGGACGTCATGTTCGTGCTCGACACCTCGCGGTCGATGCTCGCCGAGGACGCGTCGCCCAACCGGCTCGCGCGCGCCAAGGCCGAGATCGGCCAGCTCGTCGACAAGCTCGGGCCGCAGCGCGTCGGCCTCGTCGCGTTCGCCGGTCGGCCGGTGCTGGTGTGCCCGCTCACGCCGGATCACTCGTTCTTCGCCACCGTGCTGTCGACGATCGACACGCGCAGCGCCGGCCGGGGTGGCTCGCGCGTCGGCGACGCCTTGAAGGGTGCGCTGCGCGGGTTCCCGCCCGGGCAAGGCGCGCGGCTGATCGTGCTGATCACCGACGGCGACGATCAGGATCAGTACACGGAGGAGGCGGCCAAGCTCGTGCGCGACGCGAGCGTGAAGATCGTCGCGGTCGGCCTCGGCAGCGAGACCGGCAGCGAGATCACGCTGACCGATCCGCAGACCGGCGCCCGCACCAAGCTGCTCGACAAGACCGGCACGCCGGTGATCTCGAAGCTCGACGGCGACAAGCTCCGCAAGATCGCGCTGCTCACCGAGGGCGCGTACGTGCCCGCCGGCACCTCGGCCGTCGATCTCGGCGCGATCATGGAGAGCCACATCGCGCCGCTCGTCAAGCAGGCGTCCGCCGGGGCCGTGCGCGTGGTGCCCGCCGAGCGCTACATCTGGATGGTGCTCGCCTCGCTGGCGTGCCTGCTCGCGTCGTTGTGGATCGGAGCCGGCGCCGGCAGGCGCGAGGCCCCAGGAGGCCAGCCATGAGGTTCGCGATCGTCGTGATGGTCCTGCTCGGCGCGTGCGCCTCCAGCGAGGATCGGCCCGCGCGCGCGAGCTACAACCAGGCGATCGCGAAGCTCGCCGCGGGTGACTTCGGCGGCGCCGAGAAGATCTTGATCGAGGCGCGCAGCGCCGCGGGCGTCGATCCCGACCTGCGCTTCCGCGCGACGTACAATCTCGGGCTCGCCTACGCCCAGCACGCGGAGAAGTCGAAGGCCGACGACAAGGCCGACAAGAAGGCCACGCTCGAGCTCGCGCAGCAGGCCGCGTGGTGGTTCGGCGACGCGGCGCGGCTCCGCCCCGACGACAAGCCGACCGCCGCGAACCTGGCGATCGTGCGAGCGCGCGTGCAGGCGCTGTCCGACGAGCTGCGCCAGGGCGAGGGCAAGCTGGAGGCCCGGCTCGACGCGGTCATCGAGCAGCAGCGCGCGCTGCTCGGCGCGGCGCGCGCGGTGTGGCGCGAGGTCGCGAAGGCGGGCGGCGCCGATCCGCTCGCGCAGAAGGACGTGATGAGCGGGCTCGCCGATCGATCGCGGGGCATCGTGTCCGAGGCCGGCGTGATCCAGGACGTCACCGCCGACGAGATCGACGTGATCGCCAAGAAGCCCGAGGACAAGCGCGAGGACAAGGAGCGCAGCCGGCTCGTCCAGCTCAAGAACCTCGACGGCTACATCACCGAGGCGCGTGCGCGGATCTCCGAGACGCGCCGCGAGCTCCAGGAGGTGTCCGCGGACACCGCGCTCGCCAAGGCCGAGGCCGCGCTCGTCGCGCTCAAGCGCGCCCGCGAGCAGCTCGACGATCCGATCACGGTGCTCCAGCACGTGCTGGCCGACCAGCTCGAGCTCGACCGCCAGATCGAGGCTGCTCAGGCGACCGCGCCGAGCCTGAAGCTCGACCTCGGGGGAAAAGACCCCAAAGACCCCAAAGACCCCAAGGACCCCAAAGATCCCAAGGATCCCCCCGCACCAATCGACAAGTGGCTCGAGTACACCGCGCTGGCGACCCGCCAGACCGGGCTGCGCGATCGCGTCGACGAGGTGCGCGCGCAGCTCGCCGCCGCCGTCGACCAACCCGCCCCCAAGGACGGCGACCCGCCGCGCCCGCCCGCGCAGGACAAGCAGCTCGCGCTGGTCCGCGCGGCGCTGCCGCACGTGGTCGGCGCGACGACCGCGCAGCAGCAGGCGCACGACGCGCTGCTCGACAAGCAGTGGAAGCCCGCGCGCGACGACGTGCGCGAGGCCGCCCGCGAGCTGTTCGCGGCGATCGAGCAGTTCGCGGATCTCAAGCACACGATCGATCTCGCGTGGCAGAAGCACCAGGCGGTGCAGCAGCTGCTCGTGGCCCCGCCGACCGAGGAGCTCACACCTGCCGATCGCGCGCGGCTCGTGCACGACGAGCTGACCGCGAACCTCACGCGCGTCGATCGGATCCGGCAGCTGATCGCCGATCAGGTCGCCGACGTCGCCGCCAAGCCGGTCGATCCGAAAGCCGACGACAAGGCCAAGGCGGCCGCGGAGCAGGAGAAGCAGCAGCGCACGCAGCAGCTCACGCGCGCCGAGGAGCTCCGCGCGCTCGCCGCCACCCAGCTCGCCGCGCTCGCCGCGGCGCTCGGCCCGTCGACCGGCAAGCCCGGCGAGCACGTCCCCGATCCGATCGGCGCCGCCAGGGTCGCCGACGCGACCCTCGACGAGCTCCGCAAGCTGTTCTTCGACGTCGTCGAGCACCTCCAGGAGCTCGCGCGCGAGCAGGGCGAGACGCTGGAACGCACCACGACGACCGGCGGCCAGGACGATCTCACGCGCGACGGCCAGCTCCCCGATCTGATCGCGCGCCAGGACGGGCACGGCACGATGGCCAAGGCGATCACCGATGCGCTCGCGGCGCAGGCGGACGCCACCGGCAAGGACCCCGAGGGTGCGGACAAGGCCAAGGCGATGGCGGACGCCGCTGGCGAGGTGCGCCTCGCCGGCAACGACATGGCCGATGCCAAGGCGACGCTCGACAAGGCGAAGGCGCCGGCCACGCAGAGCGTCAGCCTCGATCCCGCGACGAAGAGCCAGACCTCGGCGATCGAGCACCTCCAGCGGGCGTTGCAGCTCCTCCAGCCTCCCCCCAAGAAGGACGACCAGAAGGACGACAAGAAGGACGACAAGAAGGACGACAAGAAGGATCCGCCCAAGCCCGACAAGCAGGAACCGAAGAAGCCAGAGCAGCAACAGGGTGGCCCCGGCCAGAAGGCGCGCGAAGACGACGCCAAGCGCCAGAAGGCCAAGCAGGATCGTGGTACGGGCGACCCGGTCGATCAGGATTGGTGATGCGCGGTCCCAGCAACATGTCGGCGACGGTCGCTTTTCTCCTCGGGATCCTCGGCATCCTCGGGCTCGGCGGCGTCGCGAGCGCCGCGCCCCGCGCGCAGTTCAGGATGGACGGCCAGCCGCACGTCGACGTGCCGTTCGAGCTCGACCTCATGGTCGAGGGCTTCGGCGAGGCGCCGGTCCCGGAGCTGCCGACGATCGCGATCGCCGACGCCACGGTGACGCCGCTCGGCGCGACGCCGAACGTCGCGCGCTCGATCCAGATCGTCAACGGGCAGCGCAGCGAGAGCGCGACCGTGACGTGGGTGCTCCGCTATCGCGTCGAGGTCAGCAAGCCCGGCACGATGCGGGTCCCGTCGGTGTTCGTGCAGCAGGGCAGCGAGCGCGCGATCGCGGCCGCGGGCACGGTGACCGTCGGCACCATCCCGACCACCGACGACATGAAGCTCGCGCTCGTGCTCCCGGATCGGCCGGTGTTCGTGGGCGAGACGGTGCAAGCCGAGCTCGTGTGGCTGTTCCGCGCGCAGCCCGAGGAGCAGAACTTCATCGTCCCGCTGATGGCGAGCGACGTGTTCACCGTGACCACCCCGCCGATCGCCGACAAGCGGACGGCGCTGTCGTTCACCGCGGGCAGCAAGGACATCCCGGTCCCGTACGTATCGGACACCACGACGGTCGGCGGCGTCGAGTTCCGGCGCATCCGCTTCACGTTCTTCATCGCGCCACACCGCGCGGGCAAGATCGAGATCCCCGCCGCGAAGGTCGTCGCCGGGCTCGCGGTCGGCCGCCGCGACTTCTTCGGCAACGCCGCGACGCGCCCGTTTCGCGCCGTCGACGTGCCGCGGACGATCGAGGTCAAGCCGCTGCCCGAGACCGGGCGCCCGCCGGCGTTCACCGGCGCGGTCGGCGACCAGTTCTCGATCGCCGTGAAGACCAGCCGCTCGGTCGTCCAGCTCGGCGAGCCGATGGCCGTCGAGATCACGGTCAAGAGCAACCAGCGGCTCGACACGCTCGCGCTCGGCAAGCTCGACGGCGAGGGCGGCCTGCCCAAGGACAAGTTCGCGGTCCCCGCCGAGCCCCCGACCGGCACGCTGTCGGACGATGGCCTCGCCAAGACGTTCGAGCTCACCGCGCAGGTGGTCGGGCCGGCGACCGAGATCCCCGCGAACGCGTTTGCGTACTTCGATCCCGCGAAGGCCGAGTACCAGACCATCCACTCCGACCCGATCGCGCTGTCCGTCAAGGGTGGCAGCATCGTCGGCGCCGACGCCGTCGTCGCCGCGACGCCCCGGCGCGCGGGCTCCGCCGCGACGATCAGCGAGGATCTCACGCTGGTGCCCGTCGAGCTCGCGCTGTCCTCCGGCAGCGCCGACGAGCCGATGAGCGGCGCGATGCTCTGGCTCCTCGTCGGGCTGCTCTACCTCGCGCCGCTCGGCATCTTCGGCGTGCGCACGTGGCAGCTCCGCACCCGCGAGGCGCGCGAAGACCGCGCCGAGGTCCGGACCGCGAAGAAGAAGGTGCTCGCCGAGCTCGAGCGCGCGAGGGCCGCGCCGGCCCGCGAGGCCATCGGGCCGCTCGTCGGGGCGCTCCGCGACCTCGCCCGCGCGCTCGCGCGCGATCCGGGCGCCGATGGCCTCATCGGCAAGCTCGAGACCGCGGCGTTCGCCCCGTCGGCCGCCGATCACCCGCTCGCCGACGACCTGCGCGCGGAGATCGCCAAGCTCGTCGACCAGTGGTCGGCCCGCCCCAGCTTGCCGCGCGCCACCGCGGTCGCCACGCTGCTCGGGCTC
>JAPLLF010000084.1 GCA_026387715.1 Pseudomonadota bacterium | reverse complement strand
GATCCGGCCCAACCAGGTGATCGCCGCGGCGCTGCACCACTCGCCGCTGCCGGCCGAGGCGCGCAAGGCCGTCGTCGACGTCGCGGAGCGCTACCTGCTGACGCCCTTCGGCCTGCGCACGCTGGCGCCGGACGATCCCGCGGTCGCCGCGCTCGTCGCGCAGATCACCGCCGGGGGGCGCGCCTCGCAGCGCAAGCGCGCACTGATGATCGGCGGCGCGGTGCTCGCGCTGGTCGGCGGTGGGGCCACCACGGCGTGGCAGCTCGGCGTGTTCGCGCCCGCGCCGCCGCTCGCCATCGCCGACGCCGGGCTGGCCGCGGACGCGGCCGTGGCGCTCGGCGACGCGCCGCCCGTCGCGGGCGATGCCTTCGTGGCGGTCGTCGACGTCGTGCGCGATGCGGCGCCGGGCGTCGATGCGCCGCGGCGGATCGTGGCGACGCCGGACGCGCGTCCGATGAGCGTGATCCCCGACGCCGGGGTCGTCGCCGCCGACGCGGCGATCACCCCGGCTTCGCCGCCGATCGACGCGGCCCCGCTCCTCCCGGATGCCCCCGAGGCGATGACCGCGATCCTCGTCGCCAACGACGTGTGGTGCGAGATCACGATCGACCGCGTGGGCTACGGCCGCCTGCTGAACAAGCCGCTCCGCGTGGCGCCCGGGAGCCACGTGGTCACGTGCGCGCAGCCGACGACCCGCAAGTCGTGGACCCAGAACGTCGACGTCGTGGCGGGCCAGATCCTCACGGTCCAGGGGCACATGCTCGAGGTCGTCGAGGTCACGATCGCGATCGAGGACGGCGCCGAGGCCTTGCTCGGGCCGATGCACTACAAGCGCGGCGCGGTCGCCAGGATCAAGTCCGGACGCTACGAGGTCACGGTGCCCGGGGTCGCCAAGGCGTTCCTCGACATCTCCGCGAGCTGCACCCTGCGCGTGCGACCCGAGCTGTCCGACACCTCCCCACACCGCGGCGACCTCGTGACGCTGTTCGCGGCGTCCGTCGATCCCGACGCCGACCGCGTCGAGCTGTCGTGGCACGCGTCCCTGTGCAGCGCCGATGGCTGCGACGCCACCGCGTTCGTCACCGGCACGCAGGAGAAGTTCGACTTCACGATCCCGCCGGTCCGCCTCGAGATCGCCCCGCTGCGTCCGGTGGAGTCGATCCGGATCCTGCTCGAGGCGCGGGACGAGCTGGGCGCGCGCGCGCGGCCCTCGCAGGAGCTCGTGATCCCGGTCGATAACTACGGCCCCGATCTCGCGCTGACGAGCACGAGCGCGTACGGCTTCGTCGACGGTGGCCTGCCGGTGCACGTCTACGCCAAGGTCGGCGATCAGGACGATGGGCGCGCCTTCACGACGCTCGCGTGGACCGTGTTCACGCCGTCGCAGGCCGCCAGCTACCAGGTCACGTACAGCCCGGTCGCGGACGATCCCGACGATCCGGCGCATCGCACCGAGCAGGCCGAGATCCTGGCGACCGGGCTGGGCGAGTGGGAGGTCGAGGTCGTCGCGACCGATCGCCTCGGCGCGACGACGACGCAGCGCGAGACGTTCACGATCGTCGACGATCGCGATCCGTGCATCACGACCTACCAGCCGATCGCGCCGCTCGACGGCACGACCCGGTTGCCCATGGCGCAGCGCACGCTGTTCCAGCTGCCGGTGGTGGCCGACGATCTCGACGGCTACCCGGCGCACCCCAGCGACCCGAACCTCGGCGCGACGACGTTCGCGTGGTCGATCCTCGAGCCGGGCGACGCCGTGTTCCGGCCGCTCGCGATCACCGGCAACGCCGCCGAGCTCGATCCGCTCGCCTATCAGCCGGGCGATCTGCTGTCGCTGCGCGTGCAGGTCTACGATCGCAAGGCGACGCCGATCCCGTGCCCCGACAGCGCCGTGCAGTGCTCGACGACGTCGCAGCCGACGTGCAACCAGCGGCTGACGTGGAAGGTGGTGGTGCGATGAGGACGCCAGCGACGATCCTCTCGGTCCTCCTCGCCGTCGCGCTCGGCGGTTGCGCCAGCGAGTCGGGCGTGTCCCCCGCTACCACCGACGCGAACCCCACCACCGACGCCGGGGCCAATGACGCGATGGGCTGCGAGACGCACATCACGTTCGATCCGCCGATCGCGATCGCGGGTCCCAGCGAGCGCGTGCGCGCGATCGCGACGGTCGGGAGTTCGCCGGGGGTGCCGACCTACCAGTGGCAGGTGAAGTTCGGCGCCGCCATCCTCCCGTTCGAGGACGCGCGTGCGGATCACAGCGAGATCACGTTCCCGACGACGAGCGCCGGGGTCTACGAGGTCTCGGTGGCGGTGAACGGGGGCGCGTTCTGCCCGTATGCGCTCGAGAACTTCAACGTCGGCACCGGCGGCACGTCGACCAACCTCCGGCTCGCGGTGCGCGCGCCCGGCGCGCCGCCGCAGGAGCGCTCGCTGGTGTTCTCGCACGGGGTGACGAGCTTCGCGTTCGGCAACTTCGCGCTCGACCCGGGCGTGGTGACGTCCGGCTTCGTGCGGTCCGGCGTGACCGGCGTGCCGAGCTACCTGCGGTTCATCCCGCACGGCCGGCCCGATCAGGTCGTCGAGGCGTTCGCCGGTGCGACCGGCGCGTTCACCGTGACGATCCTCGACGAGATCCACGACGTGCTCGTCGTGCCGATGGTCGCGGGCTACGCGCCGCGCCTGATCTCCAACTACGCGTCGACCGACACGCTGATCGCGGTCGAGACCGGCCTTTCGGCCACCGGCGTCGTCCACGCGCCGAGCGGCGCCGCGCTGGCGGGGGCCACCGTGCAGGTGCGGCTCGACGGCGTGCCCTCGACGTTGACGGCGACGACACTGGGCGGCGCCTTCGCCGTCGCGTACCAAGCCAGGGCCGGCGCGCTGATCGAGATCGAGGTCGTGCCGCCCGCGGGTAGCGGCCTGCCGCGGCTCGTCGCGTCGTCGGCCGCGTTCGACCTCACGCAGGCGATCGTCGTCGACTACGCGGCCGCCCTCGCCACGCGCGATCTCGCGGGCACGCGGATCGCGCGGGGGGCGTCCGACGTCGCGACCACCCGGGTGGACGTCGTCGGGACGATCGGTGGAGCCGGGCAGATCTCCACCGGCGCCACGATGGCGAGCGCCGCCGGCACGTTCCGCGCCGTCGCGACCACCTCGGCCACCGGCATCTTGCCGACGCTGCGGGTGCCGGCGACGCCGATGAAGGTGGTCGCCGAGATCGCGCCCGCCGACGTCGCGGTCGTCGCGCTCGACCTCGCCGGCGTGATCCCGGCGTCGATCGCGATGCCGGTCGTGCCGGTCCACGCCACGACGATCGTCGATCTCGTCGGCACGCCGCTCGTCGGCGTGCACGTCACGCTGGTCCCGCGCGGCGAGCTCGCGCTCGCGGCGCTGCCCCCGCTGGAGCTCGTCACCACGACGGGGGGCGCGGTCGGCGTGCCCTACGCCGTGGATGGCAGCTACGACCTCAGGATCGACGACCCGGCAGGGCGGGGCGCACCGACCCAGCTCACCGACCTGTCGCCGACCCTCGCGGCGAGCATCGCGTTGCCGGCGGCGGTCGTCGTGACCGGCACGATCAAGCAATCGGGCAACCCGAACCCGGTCGTGGGCGCGTCGGTCCAGGTATTGTGCAAGGCATGCATCGGAGTCGATCGGACGCGACCGATCGCGCAGGCCGCGTCCGACCTGGCCGGGCGGTTCACGCTCGTCGTCCCCGATCTCCCATGAGCGCGTGCCTGCCGTGGATCTTTCTGGTGACGCTCCTGCTCGGGCTCGGGCTGGGGCGCGGCGTGCACGCCGCGCCAGACCACCGCACGGTCGCGTTGCTGCCGCTCGATGCCGACGCGCGGCTCGAGCTCTACGGCCAGCCGGTCGCGAGCGAGATCGCGCGCGCGCTCGTCGCGGGCGGCATCGACGTCGTCGTGGTCGGCCACAAGATGGCGGTGCCGGAGCGCGCGATGCTGATCGTCGATGGGACGATCCGCGCGAAGGGCGACGCCGTCGTGATCTCGCTGCGGGTGCGCAACCGGCTCGACGGCACCGTGCTCGCCACGCTCGCGTCGACGGCGGCCACCCTCGCGACGCTCGACCAGGCCGCCTCGGAGCTGTCGGCGCGGTTGGCGCCGGCGGTCACCCAGCAGCTGTCCACCGCGCCGCCGCCGCCGTCGCCGTCGTCGTCGCCGTCGCCCTCGCCTCCGGCGCTCGGTGTCACCCCACCGGTCGCGGCGAAGCGCCCGATGATCATCGCCGTCGGGGCGTCGACCGCCGCGGATCCTGGGGTCGCGCCGCTCGCGCGGGCGCTCGCCACCGCCGCCGATGCCTGGATCGCCAGCCACGATCGCGAGCCACGTCACGTCGAGCTCGCCGCGATGAGCCCGACCTCCGCCGTCAAGACGGTCGCCGCCGCCCGCACGGAGCTCGGCATCACGTTCGAGGTCGCGCGTTACGCGATCCTGACGGGCGAGGTGCCGTACGCGCGCGCGCGGGTTCGCGTGCGCGTCGCCGCGGCCTCCGGGATCGTGTTCGATCGCGTCGTGGTGACCGACTCCGTCGTCGGGGACAAGGGGATCTCGCTCGATCAGCTCACCGCGCGCGTCGCCGACGAGATCCTCGCGATCCTCCGACCGCACATGCGGCGCACGATCGGCGGCTGGCGGTGACGAAGACCCGCGCGCTCGTGCTCGCCTTGCTGCTCCTGCCCGCGCTCGCGGTCGCCGACGTGTCGACCAGCCTCCGCGACGGCAACGCCGCCGCGACCGCGAACGACTGGCCGCGCGTCAGCGCGCTCGTCGATCCGTTGCTGACCCAGCAGCTCGGCCGCACCGATCTCGCGGAGGCCCATCGCCTCGCCGGGCTCGCCGCGTTCTTCACGAATCGCTACGACGAGGCCGAGCTTCACTTCCTCGCCTACCAGCGGCTCGAGCTCGACGGGCAGCTCGATCCCTCGGTGTATCCGCCGGAGGCGATCAGCTTCTTCGCGAACGTCCGGCAGAAGCACTGGTCCGAGCTGCGTGCGTTGCGGCCCAAGCCGAAGGGCTCGATCTGGCTCGCGCTGCTGCCGCCGATCGGGCAGCTGCAGAACGGCGAGCGCACGAAGGCCATCGTCGTCGGCAGCGCGCTCGGCGTGTTCGCGGTCGCCAACCTCACGAGCTACATCGTGCTGCGCAGCTGGTGCACGCGGGTGGCGGGCACGCTGGGCAACAGCGCCACCTGCGACGACGACGTGAACCGTTATCGCAGCGCGAGCACGCTCCGCACGGTGAACCTCCTCGCGGGCATCGGCGTGATCGCGTCGTACGTGTACGGCGTGTACGACGGTGTGTCCGGATATCGGCGACGTACGCGGGAGATGCAGGCGATCCCTTATGTAACCGGCTCCTCCGTCGGAATTTCGCTGTCGTGGTGAACGCCTACATCCACCTGGGGGCGTCAGCCCATGGCCATTGATCCACTGCACGTACTGAACGGCCACAACTGTCGTCGCTGGCCTGCGGTGTATAGACCGCTTCTTCGTTGAGATCAGCGCGTCGACTCGGGTACGATTTCTCCCGGTGAGGCAACCCGTCCCGTTCGGGAAATACCTCCTGCTCGATCGCATCAGCGTCGGCGGGATGGCGGAGGTCTTCAAGGCGAAGTCCTACGGCGTCGAAGGCTTCGAGAAGATCATCGCGATCAAACGAATCCTCCCGACGATGGGTGAGGACCGCGACTTCATCAAGATGTTCATCGACGAGGCGAAGATCGCCGGTCAGCTCGCGCACGCGAACATCTGCCAGATCTTCGAGCTCGGCCGCATCGACGGCTCGCACTTCATCGCGATGGAGTACATCTGGGGCAAGGACCTGCTCCAGATCCAGAACCGGCTCAAGAAGCTCAAGAAGCCGATGCCGGTCGCGATGGGCTGCTTCGTCATCGCCAAGGTCCTCGAGGGGCTCGACTACGCCCACCGCAAGCGGGATCCGCTCGGCCGCCCGCTCGAGATCGTCCACCGCGATTGCTCGCCGCAGAACGTCCTCGTGTCCTACGAGGGCGAGGTCAAGGTCATCGACTTCGGCATCGCCAAGGCGACGTCGCGTAACTCGCGCACGATGGCCGGCGTGCTCAAGGGCAAGTTCGGCTACATGTCGCCGGAGCAGGTGCGCGGCCTGCCCCTCGATCGCCGCAGCGACATCTTCGCGATCGGCACCATGCTGTTCGAGTGCCTCACGAGCGAGCGCCTGTTCCACGGCGAGACCGACTTCTCGACCCTCGAGAAGGTCCGCAACGTCGACATCCAGAGCCCGCGCGCCGTGAACCCCGCGATCCCCGAAGCGATCGAGCGGATCATCCTCAAGGCGCTCGCGAAGGACGTCGAGGCTCGTTACCAGTGGTGCAGCGAGATGCTGACCGACCTGCAGCAGTTCCTGATGACGCAGGATCAGGTCTTCACCGCGAAGTCGCTGTCGGGCTGGCTCAAGGACGTCTTCACGCCGGAGATCGACAAGGAGCGCGGGCTGCTCGAGCAGTACAAGCGCGTCGGCCGTGACGGCCTGATCGCGGGCGTGCCGGCGGCCGAGGCGAAGCTCGACGTCGTCGAGCACCTCGGCGAGGCACCGCAGATCGCGGAGTCGGACGCGACGCAGCTCGGCGGCCCGGACTTCGACGACATGGAGAGCGGGATCGGCGCCTCGCCCGAGGTCGGTCCCGCGTTGGGGTCACCCGCCGCGCGCGGTGGTGGGGCGATCGCGGCGAGTCCGCCCGCACGCGCCAAGCCCCCGGACGACGATCGCGACGGCGATTTCGGCGAGGAAGCGCCGACCGAGATCTTCGGCGAGATCGAGCACGGCTCGGCGCTCCCACCGGCAGCGGCCCCTCGGCCGGCACCGGCCGCACCGAGCTTCCTGCAGAAGCCGACGCCACCGAAGGCGCCGGGTCGACCGGCAACGCAGGGAAGTCCTGCGCTGCGCAGCCCCTCGACCGCGCCGCCTCCGCAGGTCGCCGCGCCGGCCGCGCCGATCGTCGCGCCGCAGATCCAGATCGGTGACGGGCCGCCGCAGGCGCTCGGGTTGCCGAACACGCCAGCCGGGGCGCAGGCACGCACGCTGATGGGCCAGCTGGCGCCGGCGGGGCTGCCGAACTACGCCAATGGCTATCCGCCGCAGGTGCGTGCCCAGCCGAACGCGTTCGATGCCGGGGCGTCGAACCCCTCGAACCAGGCGAACCCATCGCACTCGCCGCCTCCATCGTATCAATACGATCCGCAGACCGGGCAACCGATGATGGTGCAGCAGGTCCCGCACGCGACGCCGCCACCGTCGCAGCCGTACTACCAGCAGCAACCGCCGCCACCGCAGCCGCAACACTCGCAGCAGTATCCGCAGCAGTCCGGGCCGTACCAGGCGCAGTACCCGAGCGGCGCGAACCAGGGTGGGTATCAGTATCCCCAGAACGGGTTCGCGCACGGCTCCGGATCGGCGGGCCCCCAGCCATACGGGAACGTGGCGCCGGCCGTCGAGCCCAAGGTCGAGGGACGTCGCAAGTCGTCGCTCGGTCGAGACATCGCGATCGGCGTCTTGATCGCGCTCGTCGTGCTCGGCGGCTTCCTCGCCGTGAAGTTCTTGATCCTCGACAAGCGCGGTGAGGAGCCGGCCGGGACGTCGGCCATCGCGTCCAAGATGGGGACCCTGCAGATCAGCTTGCCAGGCGATGTCTCGGCGAAGCTCTTCATCGACGGCAAGGAGATCGGGACGTACGCGGACAAGTCGTCGACCACGGTCAACGAGGGCACGCACAAGGTCCGGCTCGAGCGCGGCGCCGAGAAGTGCGAGCGCGAGCTCAAGCTCGAGGGTGGCAAGTCGGTCGTGTTCGATTGCGTGATGCTCGCCTCGGGGAGCGACGGTTCGGCGACGCCGGCGGTCGGGAGCGGGAGCGCGGCCAAGCCCGAGACTGCCGGCAGCGGCAGCGCGCTGGCGCCTTCGGTGGGGAGCGGCTCGGCGATCACGAGCGGCTCGGGTTCCGACGCCAAGATCGCCAAGGTCGATCCGCCGAAGGTCGACCCGCCGAAACTCGATCCGCTGAAACTCGATCCGCCGAAGGTCGATCCAAAGAAGGACCCGGTGAAGGTGGATCCTCCGAAGCTGGATCCGAAGAAGGTCGACCCGAAGGATCCAAAGAAGGTCGATCCGCCGAAGGTCGATCCGCCGAAACTCGATCCAAAGAAAGATCCGAAGAAGGATCCGACCAAGGACAAGCTGCCGTTCGAGGACAAGAAGCCGCCAACACCGACGGACAAGGGCTTCCTCGACGTCTCCTCGAACAAGAAGGCGAAGATCCTCGTCGACGGCGTCGATACCGGCCTGTCCACCCCGATCTCCGGCAAGGCGCTGCCGCTGACGCCCGGCAAGCACAAGATCACGTTCGTCGTCGGCGAGGATCGCTTCACGTTCCCCGTGACGATCAAGGTCGGCGCGACCGAGACGATGCGCAAAGAGCTGCAGTAGCGTCGGGTCGACGCTGACCGCGAGCCCTCCGCTCGTTCAATCAGCGGTGGGGTCGGTCGGGGCCGGGTCGGACTCGTGCGATTCGATCTGCAGCAACTTCGCCTCGAGCTCGGCGATGCGGTCGGCGAGGTTCTTGACGTCCTTGTTGACGGACGCCCACGGCGTGATCGACTGCGAGATCGTGCGGATCTTCGAATCGACCTGCTTCTGCCACTCGTCGAGGCGATGCTTGGAGTGGTCCACCCACTCGCGCAGCGAGGCCAGGCTGCGCTTCTTGACGATCTCCTCGTCGTGCGCCTCGTCGCCGCTCGGCGGCGCGTCGGGCCCGTGATCGATCTTGTCGGCGTCGTCCTCGCCACCCGCGGCGCCGCGCTTCGTGCCCGGCAGGATGCTCTGCACCCGCCGCTGGGCCTCCGCGAACCACTCACCACCGCTCTGGATGATGTTGCGCATCGCGTTGAGCGGGAGGAAGGAGCGTTGCTTCTTCTCTTCCTCGAAGATGATCTGGGCGAGGGTGACCGTGGTGAGGTCCTCCTTCGTCTTGTTGTCGACGATCTTCACGTCGTCGCCGTTACGGATCATCTCGCTGATCTGGTCCAGCGTGACGTACCGGCTGTGCTCGGTGTCGTAGAGCTTGCGGTTGGCGTACCGCTTGATGATCCTGGCGTCCGGCATCGTCACTCCAACGCCTCCGAGCTTATCACGCACTGCGCCATGGATCATGGCCTGTCCGGATCGTGGCAGACTTCCTGGCGGTGGGTCCGACGAACCTGGTCGCGCAGCTCAAGGCGATCCGCGACGCGCGGATGCGGACCGCGGCGCTCGTCGCGTCGCTCGCCCAGGGTGATCCGGCGGCGTGGGTCGCGGCGTTCGCGCAGGTCATCGATCGCAGCCACACCCACGACGACGCCGATGCGCTCGAGGCCCTCGAGTGCATCACCCACGCGGTCGCCGATCCGGCCCTCTCCTACGCCGCGCGCCAGGAGCTGTACAGCGCCGCGGTGACCGGTGGCCACGGCCCGATCGCGCGGCTGTTCCTGACCGCGTCGCCGCGGGCGATCCGCCCCGAGGTGCTCGAGAAGCAGCTCGCCGCCGAGCGGCCGCTCATCCCGACCGGCCGGCCGCTCACGCTGGGCGAGCGCAAGTCCCTGGCGCGGACGCACGACCGCCAGCGGCTGATCATGATGCTCCGGGACCCGCACCCGGCGGTCGTCGCGATCCTCCTCGACAACCCGCACGTGACCGAGGCCGACGTCGTGAAGATCGCGTCGCTACGCCCGGCGGTGCCCGAGGCGCTCGCCCGGGTCGCCGCCCACGTCCGGTGGTCGCTCCGCCACATGATCAAGCGCGCGCTCGTGTTCAACCCGGTGACGCCGCTGGCCGATGCGATCCG
>JAPLLF010000516.1 GCA_026387715.1 Pseudomonadota bacterium | reverse complement strand
TGGGCGCGTCGAGCGCCGCGATCAGCCGGTTGCCGACCGCGAAGCTCACGCGTCGACCGCGCCGCGCAGGTACGCGACGGTGTCGACGAGGGTGAGCTGCGGATCGCGGGCCTCGAAGCCGAGGTCGCGCTCGGCCTTGCTCGAGTCGATCCACCAGTAGTGCTCGGCCATCTCGACCGAGATCCGGTCGATCGGCGGCTCCTTGTCGCGCCAGCGGTAGAGCTCCTCGACCAGCGAGGCCCCCACCCTGGTAAGAGAAGATAGCTTGCTGGGCAGCTTGATCCGCGGCGGCGCGACGTTGGCGACGCGCGCGACCCGCTCGAAGAACTCCTTCGTCGTCCAGTTCGGGCCGCCCAGCAGGTAGCGCTCGCCCGGGGTGCCGCGGTCGAGGGCATTCGCCGTCGCCTCGGCGGCGTCCCGCGCGTCCACGAAGCTCACCCCGCCGTCCGGCACCACCGGCACCTGGCGCTTCATCAGCTTGCGCACGTCGCCGGTCGACGACAGCCGGCGATCGCCGGGCCCGAGCAGCAGCGACGGACACACCGCCACGACGTCGATGCCGAGCCGCTTGCCGTGCTCGAACGCGATCCGCTCCTGGTAGATCTTCGACGCGTAGTACGGCCAACCCGCGACGACCTCCTCGGCGTACGGCGCGGTCTCGTCGAGGATCTCCTCGCGCTTGGACACGCCGTGCGTGCCGCTGGTCGACGCGAGCACCATCCGCTTGACGCCGGCCGCGGCCATCCGCTCGAGCACGCGCCGCGTGCCGTCGACGTGCAGGCGCATCATCCGCTGCGCGTCGTCGGGATCGCGCGACACGGCGCCGGCCAGGTGAAACACGACGTGCACGCCGTCGAGCGCGCGATCGAGCTCCGGGCCCGCCAGCACGTCGCCGCGTACGTGCTCGACGCCGAGATCCGCGAGCACGGCCGAGCGCGACCGCGCCAGCCCACGCACGACGTGCCCGCGCTCCACGAGCACGCGACAGAGGTGCTCGCCGAGAAAGCCGGTCGCGCCGGTCACGAGTACCGCGGTCATGCGTGCTCCTCTCCATCGACGGGCGCGGCCGACGCACCCGGCGCCCCCTGGGCGGCCTGCCACTCGACCATCGGGGTCGTCCCCGCGTCGCCCAGCGTCCACGCCTGATCGCGCGGCGCGAGCCGGCGG
Organism: Pseudomonadota bacterium; assembly: GCA_026387715.1. Lineage (GTDB taxonomy): Bacteria > Myxococcota_A > Polyangia > Haliangiales > Haliangiaceae > JABFXX01. The sequence continues at coordinate 1,966 of JAPLLF010000516.1, read as the reverse complement.
ATCACGCCTTCGACGTGCTGGGTGACGTGCGCGTACTGCTTCGACCGCGTCTGCTCGCCCGCGAGCTTCACGATGTCCGCGTACGACAGGTACGGCCCGACGTACGCCGCCACGCGCTCGCCGCGCTTCGGCAGGTAGCGCCCCTTGGGCATCGCCTCGTAGGTCCCCGACAGGTACATCGGCAGGATGCCGCACTTGTTCGTCATCGCGAGGTAGCCGAGCGACGGCTTGAAGTCCGACATCACGCCGGTCTCGCTGCGCGTGCCCTCCGGGAAGATCAGGAGGATGTAGCCGTCGCGGATCACGTCGCCGGCGAGGCGCAGCGACTCGCGGAGGGAGCCGTGGCGCTCCATCGGCACGAGGTTGGTGAAGTTCTCGAAGTACATCCGGCGCACCGGATCGTCGAAGAAGTAGTCCTTCGCGGCCAGGGCGACGAGCGCGTCGCCCTGCTCGCCCAGCGCGTACTTCACGAGCCCCGTATCGAGGTGGCTGGCGTGGTTCGCCGCCACGATGTAGCCCCCGAACGGCGGCGGCTGGCCGTAGACGTCGGTCTCGAGCACGCGCTCGTACAGCGCGCGCATGCCGCCGCGCAGCGCGCGACGACCAAGCGAGACGAGCGGCGCCGGCACGACGATCTCGTCGTCGGCCTTGTCGTCCTCGGCGCGCTTCTCGCGCGCGATCCGATCGCGCCGCGGCTTGTCGCTCCTGGCCTTCGCGCCGAGCCGGGCGACGAGCTTCTCGACGTCCGCGACGGTCTCGAGCCCGACGAGCTCGCCCGGATCCGGCAGGTTCACCCCGGCCGCCTCGAGCGCGACCGCGAGCTCCGTGAACATCAGCGAGTCGAAGCCGAGATCGGCGAGGCCGGTCGTCGACGACACCGTGCCGCGCTTCTTCTGGGCCACGTCGGCGAGCAGATCGAACAGCCAGGTCGCGTCGGAGCTGGTGACGAGCTGCTTGGCCTCCGCCCCGCCCTTCACCGCGCGCTCGATGCGCTGCAGCTCCTTGAGGACCTCCCGGCGCTTCGGCTTTCGCGTCGACGTCTTGGGCAGATCGTGATCCCACAAATGGAAGATCTTGATCCGCTTGTAGAGCGGCAGCGACTTGCCGATCTTGCGGATGTGCTCGCGGATCTGCTCGCGCACGACCTCGCGATCGCGCCGGGCGTCGTCATCGCCGTAGTCCGGCACGATCAGCGCGGCGACGATCTCGTTGCCACCCTCGGACGGGAGACCGACGACCGACATCTCCTTGATCGCGTCGAGGTCGCCGTACAGCTCCTCGAGCTCGTCGGGGTAGATGTTCTCGCCGGACGCTCCGAGGATCATCTCCTTCTTGCGCCCGACGATGTACAGGTTGCCCGCGTCGTCGAACCGACCGAGATCACCCGTGTGCAACCAGCCGTCGATGATGGTCTGCGCGGTCGCCTCGGGGTTCTCGAAGTACCCGGTCATCACGTTCGGGCCCTTCGCGATCACCTCGCCGACGCCGCTCGCGTCGGGCTTGTCGATCCGGACGTCGATGCCCGGCAACGGGCGCCCGACCGATCCGGGGAGGCTCTTGTCGCCCGGCCGGGTCACCGTGAGGACCGGCGAGCTCTCGGTCATGCCGTAGCCCTCGTACAGGTTGAACCCGAGGCCGCGGAACGACTTGAGCACGTCCGGTGGCAGCGCCGAGCCGCCGGAGATCAAGAGCCGCATGCCACCGAGCTTGCGGTGGACCGGGAAGAACAGCGCCTTGCCCGCGCCGATGTCGATCGGCAGCTTGTCGCGCAGCGTCCGGTTGAACTCGACGACCGACTCGAAGGCGCGCTCGATCAGCACGCCCGCCTCGGACACGTTCTTGTAGATCTTGCGCTCGAGCAGCTGCCACAGCGCCGGGACGCCGACCATGCCAGTGATCCCCTCGTGCTCGAGGGCATGCGCGAGCGAGTCGGCGTCGATCTCCTCAAGGTAGTCGATCGACGTGC
>JAPLLF010000878.1 GCA_026387715.1 Pseudomonadota bacterium | reverse complement strand
GGACGACGCGCTCGTTCGATCTGGCGGGTGATGGGCGAGAGACGTTCCTCGGCCTCGGCGGCGGCTTCGCCTACGCGCACCGGGATCTCGACAGCGGTCGCGACAAGTTCTCGGTGCTCTCGTTGATCGGCCCGCGGTTCGGGCTGTGGTCGAGGTCCGGCGCGCTGCGCCTGGACTGGGACGTCGGGGCGACCGGCGACATCGCGATGGTGCAAGCGCACGTGTTCGGGAACCTGTCGCTCGCGCCCGCGCTTTCGGTGTTGCGGCTCCGCGGCTACTACTACGCGGGTGGGGCGTCGGCGCGGTCGCGGTTCCGGGCGCGGATGGGGCGCTGGTCGGTCGAGATGGAGGGGGTCGCGTATCAGTTCTGGTCGATCGACGATCACTCCTACGGGGGCGACACCGATCCGCGCGACGTCCAGGACCAGCGCGCGATGGCCTCGATGAACCTGGGCATCGACGTCGCCGACCTGCGCCTCGGGTTGTACGGCGATGCCACGGTTCGTCGCGGCACGTGGCAGATGATCGATCGCGTGACGACCGAGCTCTCCGGGGGCCTCGGGCTCACGGCGCCGTTCTGATCACGGCGCGAGCACGACGTCGATCCACACCGGCCAGTGATCCGAGAGGCCGATCGTGCGTTCGATCTTGCCCTGCGAGACCTCGGCGCCACGCGCATAGACGGCGTCGAGCCGGCTCTCGATCCCGAAGCGCACCTCGGTGTTGCCGAGCGGCGCGGTCGGGTTCGTGAAGTGGAGCGCCGTCATGTAGCTGTCGAGCAGCGGCGCCTGATCGGTGTCCACCACCGCGGAGGTGGACACGAGCGGGACGGCGCCGTCCTTCCACGCGTACGGGTTGGTGTTGAAGTCGCCGCCGACGAGCGTCAGCTCGGGCTGATCGATGATGGCGGGCCGGAGCTGCAGGATGCGATCGGTGATGTTGAGCGACGTGTCGAGGTGCGTGTTGATGATCCGGAGCGTGGTGCCACCGACGACGATGTCGGCGGCGATCGCGGTGCGCTGACGCTTGCGCGCAGCGAGCGCCAGGTTCATGACCTCGACGTCGACCAGCGGGTAGCGCGACAGGATGGCGTCGCCCAGCACGGCGCCGTCGGGCTGGAGGCGACTCGGCGCGAACACGTAGCCCATGCCGAGGGCCTGCGCGAGCTGGCCGATGCGGGGAACGGGCTCGCCGGGATAGCCCGTCGCCTCCTGGATCAAGATCACGTCCGCGGCGGCGAGGTCGGGATTCCCGAGGAGGGCGGTCGCGATCAGCGTCGGCTCGACGCCGCCATCTCGGATGTTGTAGGTGACGACGCGCAGCGGTCGGTCGCTCGGCGCGGCCTTCATGTTCATCGGCGGTGCGAAGCTGGGCGCCATCTCGCCGGACAGATCCTCGAGGGCCACCCACTGGCCAGGCGCGCCGAGCGTGACGTCGAGACCACAGCCAGCCGCGAGCGAGGCGAGCGCCACGAGCGCGCGCTTCAAAGCGTCCAACCCAGGCTCGTCCCGAGCCACGGCGACACGCCGGAGCCGCCGATGATCCCCATCGCGTACACGCGAAAGAACACGCGGCCACGGTGCTCGTAGCCGGTCGACACCTCCGCGCCCACCCCTGCCTCGCGCGTGCCGGCCCACTCGGGGACCGGTGACGGCGTGACGAGATCCACGAAGTGGGGACCCGCGTCGATGAACCATCGATCGTGGTGGCCGATCGGCGCGTAGCTGAAGTAGGGCGTTGCACTCATCATGCGTTGACCATCCAGGCCGAGGTAGGAAGCGACGATGCCGACCGCCATGCGCTCCGTGATGCGAAGGTCGTAGCCGAGCCCCCACACGCCACCCTTGCCGAACGCCTCGACGTAGATCGAGTGCCGCCGCAGCGGCGCCGGCTCGGCGACCGCGCTGGTCGTGAGGAGCGCGAGGAGCGCGCCGACGACGAGCTGGGTGGTCGAACGAGGCATGAGCAGGCAGGATAGTGCGGGACCCCCGACGTGGCCCGTCAAAAGATCGACGCGAGATTCGCCTAGCGCCGTCGGAGGCCGAGCAAGGTAGGCGCGAGTAGGAGCGCCATCGCGATGCAGCTGAGCTCGCCGAGGATCGCCGCGAGGCCGAACGCGCGCACGCCGCCGTTGCTCGACAGCAGCAGCGAGCCGTAGCCGACCGTCGTCGTGAACGAGCACAGGAGCACCGCGGCGCCGGTGCTGGCGAGCAGGCGCCGGGCGTCGGGCGGGTGCCCGTCGCGCACGTCCGCCTGGTCGCGGGCGGCGAGGTTGACCGCGTAGTCGATCCCGATCCCGATCGTGATCGGGAGCGCGATCAGATCGAGGAAGTGGACGCGCAGGCCAGCCAGCGCGCACGCCGCGATCATCACGACCACGCCCGCGATGCTGGCCACCATCGTGACGAGACCGTGGCGGCGAAGCCCGACGACGAGCCACACGACGAGCAGCGACCCGATGATCGACACGACGATCATGAGCGGCGCGTCGGTCTCCATCGACTCGACGATGTCCGCGATCACGAGCGGCTCGCCGCCGATCACGACGCCCGGAGGGAGCGCGATCGCGCGCACCTCGTGGGCGAACGCGACGCGGTCGGCGACGTTCCACGTGCTGAAGCGCGGCGAGCCCTTGACGTAGATCAGGCGCCCGACCTGGCCGTTCTGCTCGACGAACAGCTGGACGAGCTCGGGCGGGAGGTC